>JADFWA010000384.1 GCA_015222855.1 Pseudomonadota bacterium
AACCCTCTCTAATTCCTCTTCCGGGGAGATCGTGCCGGAGCCGGGCCTGGATGATTCCCCACCCACATCCAGAATATCCGCCCCTTCTTCCACCATCTTAACGCCGTATTCCACGGCCTCAGAAGCGTTGCTGAAAAGCCCTCCATCGGAAAAAGAGTCCGGCGTGACATTTATTATCCCCATGATCAGTGTATGATTACCCAGGATGATTTCCCTTTCCGGGGTCCTTAGGGTGAATGAACTTCTTGACATATTGTCAAAGAGTTTCCTGATGTCACTCCCTATCCGGCTCAATCCGAAGGGCTGTGATGATATCTTGTCAGAGAATCTTCTTATTTGTTTGATGGTGCCGATGATGATGGCGTCAGTCTTGTCAATACTGCAACCCACAGAGCCCCTGGCAACGGCCGCGTCCCCGCCGATTGAAAGCATCTCCTGTTTTATTATGTTTGCTACCTTACATTCAACGCCCTCGATCAATATATTGACATTCATCATCTTGGGTGCCATCGCCTCAATACCGTATGGATCGACTCCGACCTTTTTTAACTCTTCTACTGCTTCGGAAAGCGACGTCAGGTTCAGGTATCTCAAAACAAAAACCTCTTTGATTTTTATGTAAAAACCGGATGCTGGATGCTCGATGCTGGATAGCGAGTCCATAGCTTATTTGCTAATTGGACGGTGTCCTTTCACTACCGCGTCTATAAAACGGTTGATCTTTCGACCAAGCTCATTCAATTTATGGTGTATTTTATTTGCTTCGTCTGATAATTCTTCGTAACAGTCATTTATATACTTTAACCACTCAATAGTTTCATCACAGGATGATTGTGCGTAAACTAAGAAACGTATAAAGTCGGCCTTGTAGCGCCTTCGACCATATCCTTCAACAATATTGACAGAAATCGATTTCGATGACGTCCTTATCTGATTTCCAATTCCATATAATTCGTGCTTCGGCAGACAGAAAGAGAATTTGTGAATACTAACAGCAAGTTGATGAGAAAGCTGGTAGATTTCCAGATTGTTATATGAATTGCTTTCCATATCCGGCATCCAGCATCAAGCATCCAGCATCGAGTATCAGGTTGTCTCCGCTTCCTCAACCTCCCCCGTTTTTATTCCTATTATCTCGTCCAGTTCCGGAGCGTCCAGGACCTCTTTTTCCAAAAGTACACCGGCAAGCTTGTGGAGGGTATCTATGTTATCTGACAAAATCTTTTTGGCTTTATCATAATTGTCTGTAACGATTTTGCTTACTTCCCTGTCTATTTTTTCCGCGGTTTCTTCACTGTAATCCTTGTGTGTCGCAAATTCCCGTCCAAGGAATATCTGTTCTTCCTTCTTTCCGAAACTCAGTGGGCCCATCTCATCACTCATACCCCATTGACAGACCATTTTTCTGGCAAGGTCGGTCGCCCGTTCTATGTCATTTCCCGCGCCGGTGGTAAATTCATTAAAAACCAGTTCTTCAGCCGCCCGGCCTCCCAGAAGAATGGTGATGTTGTTCAGAAGATACTTCCTGGGATAGGTATGTTTTTCATCTATCGGCAACTGCTGTGTCAGACCCAGAGCCCTTCCTCTCGGGATAATTGTAACCTTATGGATTGGGTCAGTCCCGGGCAGCAGCCTTGCCACCAGGGCGTGTCCCGATTCATGGTAAGATGTAGACTTCTTCTCTTCATCACTGATGACCATGCTCTTTCTCTCTGTGCCCATCAGTACCTTGTCTTTTGCATATTCGAAATCACTCATGGTGACGGTTTCTTTGTCCGATCCTGCCGCGTAGAGCGCCGCCTCATTCACGAGATTTTCAATGTCGGCTCCTGAAAATCCAGGGGTTCCCCTGGCAAGGACTGACAAATCAACATCGTCAGCCAGAGGGGTTTCCCTTACATGAACGTCAAAAATCTTTTCTCTGCCCCTTACATCCGGAAGAGAAACCACCACCTGTCTGTCAAACCGCCCGGGTCTGAGCAGGGCGGGATCAAGCACATCCGGCCGGTTAGTCGCCGATACGAGAATCACCCCTTCATTGGACTCGAATCCGTCCATTTCCACCAGGAGCTGGTTTAATGTCTGTTCCCTCTCGTCATGTCCGCCGCCCAGTCCGGCTCCCCTGTGCCTTCCCACGGCGTCAAGCTCGTCTATAAATATAATACATGGGGCACTTTTTTTGCCCTGGTTGAAGAGGTCTCTCACGCGTGATGCACCCACTCCGACAAACATCTCCACAAAATCAGACCCGCTTATGCTGAAAAACGGGACATCCGCCTCGCCGGCAATCGCCCTGGCCAGCAGGGTTTTTCCCGTACCGGGCGGTCCTACGAGGAGTACGCCTTTTGGTATTCTGCCCCCAAGTCTGGTAAATTTCCTGGGGTCCTTCAGAAAATCTATAATCTCTTTCAGCTCTTCCTTGGCCTCATCAATTCCTGCCACGTTTTCAAATGTCACCTTTTTCGACTGATCCGTCATCAGCCGCGCCCTGCTTTTTCCGAAGGACATGGCCTTTCCCCCTCCCCCCTGCATCTGCCTCATGAAAAAGATCCATACAGCGATGAGGAGGATCATCGGAAACCATGATATGAGAATGGTCATGTACCATGGGGAATCTTCAACAGGTCTGGCGGCAATCCGTACACCTTTTTTCTTCAAGAGGGAAACAAGCCCCACATCCCTGGGGGCGTAAGTCTTGAAACCCCTTCCGTCGGCCAACTTTCCCATAACCTTTTCGCCTTGAATGGTAACCTCGAGAACCTGTCCTCTTTCGACGTATTCAACAAAATCGCTGTAGACAATACTTTCCTCCGCACTTTTCGGCTGGTTAAAGAGATGGAACAAAAACACAAGTATAAGGCTGACAACAAGCCAGAGTGCTATATTTTTCTGCAATGGATTCAATATGTTTTCTCCTTAAGTAAAGTGAACTAAAGTGTCTAACGTGACTAAAGTGAACTAAAGCTATAAACCCCCATGGCCTACGGTCACAACGAAGCATGAGAGACCGGGTTAGGCGCAACTCAAATATAATTCATTGAAATCATTAACTTTAGGCACTTCAAACTTTAGACACTTGTTTTTAATATAACAATGATATGTATAATATCAAATAATTTCTGCCTTTACCACCCTTGTTGTCTTGTCTGTGATTCTTGCCCTTTCGCTCAGCCTCATTCCCATAATCCATAACACGGATTTCTGGTCGACGAGGAGAGGAATTTCTTTCCGCCGGTTTTTAGGGGTCTTTTCATCAATAAAGAACGACTTTACCTTTTTTGTTCCGTTCATGCCGAAGGGCTGAATCCTGTCACCCGGTTTCATATTTCTTATGATGAGCGGGAAGGAGATATTTTCATAATCCATAAAAACTGTGCGGTCTGTATCAAAATTTAAGGTTGGAACGCTGTCGACGAGATCGAAGGTTGCCTTTATACCAAGCTCTTTGATGTTGACCGTGCCGGGGATCTCCACAGTATAGTGAAATTCATGATTCCTGCCGACAGGTGTTTTTGTTTTGGAAATTACGAGAAGATCATATTCACGCCTCACTTCCAGGTCGAATGGAAGGTTCAGTATGCCGTTGGGACTGCCACCGGTAATCAGATCCATTACGGATTTTACATGCAGATAGCCGATGCCCTTTTTTTGATGGGAGCAGTTTTGTAGCAGGGTTTTGATAACTCTTCGCTGTATGGCCTCATGTAATTTTACAAGTTCCGGGATATTTACCCGGATATCATCCTGGTTTCTGTCAACTCCCCACGTTGTCAGGACATCTTCGACTGCCGTCTTGATATAATCATCTTCTACCCGGATTATGTCCGCCGTATGATCCAGATTTTCTTCCAGTCCGGGATTGTAGTTTTCCCTCAGTTCGGGTATCAACCTGTTCCTTATCCTGTTTCTGAGATAGATGTCCTCGACATTGGAGCTGTCGGTGACGAATTCCATCCCCTCTTTTTTCAGGAAAGTGAGAATTTCATCCCTGGTGACGGATATGAGCGGCCTGATGTAAATTCCATCACGCATGGGGAGAATTCCCCTCAATCCCCCCATTCCGCTCCCCCTCAGAAATTTCATAATGACGGTTTCTGCCTGATCGTCCAGATTGTGTCCCAGGGCGATCTTGTCCGCTTTATACTTCTCGCGTACCTTTTTAAAAAAATTGTACCGGACGTCCCTGCAGACGTCTTCGGGAGACCTTTTTTCTCCCTTAATTAAGGAAGGTACGTCTATATACTTCGACTCGAATGCAATTCCCATTGATTCGCAGAGTTCCCTCGCGAATCTTTCCTCACTGTTCGATTCTTCCCCTCTCAGGCCGTGGTTTAAATGAGCCGCCACCAGAGAGAGCCTGTATTTACCGGATACCATGCTCAGTACCTTCAGAAGGGCGACGGAGTCCGGTCCGCCGGAGACGGCCACGACAATCCTGTTCCCCATTGCGAGCATGTTGTGTTTTTTGATAGTTTCTTTTACTTTATTGAGCATGGTTATTTATAATATA
>JADFWA010000385.1 GCA_015222855.1 Pseudomonadota bacterium
CCGGAAAACGGCAAGGTGACAGACGGTACGATAGTTTATGACGGCAGGTCTATTCAGAATTTGCCCCCGGAAACGATTACGCGCCGGGGGATTATCCAGGTACTGGAGGGACGTCAACCGTTCAGACATCTTACCATTGAAGAAAATCTCAAGGTGGGAACGGCCACGCGTTGGGGTAAACCCTATCAGAAAGACCTGGAGATGGTCTACGATTATTTCCCTGTGCTATCGGAACGGAAAAAGGCGCTTGCTGGATACTGCAGCGGCGGTGAGCTGCAGATGCTTGTTATGGGAAGGGCGCTGATGGCACATCCCGAACTTTTGCTGCTGGATGAACCTTCGCTGGGACTGGCGCCAATGGTAGTGAAAGAAATATTCAGAATAATCAAAAGGATAAACGAGGAGCAGGGGGTTACCATCGTCTTGGTGGAACAGAACGCAAATATGGCACTGCAGATAGCACACTACGGCTATGTTATGGAAAACGGCAGGATTGTGATGGAAGGCGAGGCGGGCGATCTGAAGGAAAATCCGGATGTGAAGGAATTTTATCTCGGAGTGGGAGCAACGGGTGCGGCCAGATCATATAAAGACGTAAAATCATACAGACGGCGTAAGCGATGGCTGTGATATTGAAAGCTATCAGTAATCAGCCGTCGGTTTTCATCAAAAAATGGACGATTCCGAAATAATTTCAACGTGTAAGCCATTCTTTTTTTAAACTTTCCCTTTCCCCAAAAATAGACATTGAAAATAAAGTCTGTCCTCCCCATCCTGTAGGACAGCCGTCTCGGCTGTCTAATCGATTCACCATTATGGACAGGCGGAACGCCTGTCCTACTGTGTTGGAAGGGTCAATCTCTATTTTGTGGCTTTCTTATTCACTTGATAAAATCTTTAATTTCTGCTACTTAGATATCCATTTCCATCGTAGTGCGTTTTTGTTCCTGGTTTTTATGAGTGATAAAGATAAGACAAAGGAACAGCTTGTAAATGAATTGGCTGAGGCCCGCCAGCGAATTGTTGAACTGGAGAAATCGGAAATTGAGTGCAAACGGGTGAAGAGAGCATTGCGGGAAAGCGAGAGGAAGTTTTTACAAATAATTGATGGAAGCTCAATACCGGCCTTTGTAGTCGGCAAAAAGCACACTGTCACACATTGCAACAAAGCTTTCGAGAAACTGACCGGAATTTCAGCAAGTAAAATTATCGGCACCACAAATCAATGGCTGGCTTTCTATTCTGAAGAAAGACCGGTTATGGCCGATCTTATAGTGGATGAGGTGGCAGAGACAGAGATAGCCAGATATTATGGGGGCAAGTATCGAAAATCTGTTCTTATGGAAGGGGCATACGAAGCTGAAGATTTCTTTCCCAATCTGGGTGAGGGAGGTAAATGGCTTTTTTTCACCGCATCACCATTGAGAGACCACCAGGAAAATGTCGTTGGGGCGATAGACCATGACCATGGCAAAATCAAGATTGTTGTAACCAGTGGTTATTCTCCAAGCGATAAGGAGAAAGAGACGCTGGCGGCCGGCGCCGCCGGTTTTATCAGCAAGCCGTATCTTTTAGTTGATATACTGGAGAAAGTAAGAAGAACCCTGGATAAAGAAGAGGTCTATGAGTATAAGCGGGAGGAGGAGAAGATGAAGAAAACCCTGGCGGATTTGAAGCATTCCAACGCCGAACTTGAACAGTATAGCCTAACACGAACGGCATCGGCATAGACCCGCAGTATCACGAGCGCATCTTTGCCATATTTCAGCGCCTGCATGGCGAGGCAGAGTATGCCAATGCACCCCGTCCGGACGTCATCCTGCTCGATCTGAATCTGCCAGGGAAATCCGAAATCCTAAATCATGAATCTGAAATCATAAGGGTTTTGCTGATCGAGGACATTCCGGGATACGCCCTGCTTATACGGGAGATGCTGAAGGAGTCCAGCGCTGTCCAGTTCGAGCTGGTGCATGTGGAACGGCTTGAAGATGGATTGATATGTCTTCAAAAAGAGACCGTTGACGTGGTTTTATTGGATCTTCATTTATCGGATAGCCGGGGGCTTGACACGTTCATCAGGGTGCACGCTCAGGTACCGGGAGTGCCTATAGTGATTCTTACCGGTTTTGATGATGAGACCTTGGCACTTGAAGCGGTAAGGAAGGGGGCACAGGATTATCTGGTCAAGGGACAAGTGGTGGATAGTGACTTGCTGATACGTTCCATGCACTATGCCATCGGGCGCAAGCGGGCGGAGGAGGCACTGCGGGCAAGCGAAGAGAAGTACCGGGAACTTGTGCAGAACGCTAACAGTATCATTTTGCGAAGGGACCCCGAGGGACATATTACTTTCTTCAACGAATACGCCCAGAAATTTTTCGGTTATACTGAGGATGAAATCCTGGGCGAGAATGTGGTGGGTACCATCGTGCCGGAGACAGATGCCTCGGGGCGTGACCTGAAAGCGATGATCGAAGATGTTGGGTGAAATCCTGAACGATACGCAACCAATGAGAATGAAAACATGCGTCGGAACGGTGAGCAAGTATGGGTTGCGTGGACTAACAAAGGTATTATTGGCAAGGATGGACGTATTGCCGAAATCCTCTGCATTGGCAACGACGTCACCGACCGCAGGAAGGCGAAGGAGGCATTGCGTGAGAGTGAGGAGAAGCTTGCTGGTATTATTTCTTCGGTGACAGATCACATGAGCATGATTGATTGACCGGAGTGATGGGCAGGATGAGGTGGCCGGGATTGCAGTCAGGATTATCAAAGAGGGGGACCGTATTGCCGACATTGTTAAAAACCTTCTTGCCTTTGCCCGTGATTGGAAAGAGGAGCAGGGTCCTGCCCTCATCCAGGATATCCTTGCCGATTCACTCGGTCTGGTAGAGAAGCAAATACTCAAAGACGGTATCAGATTCAAGACATATATTTCCCCCGATCTTCCCGAAATTAAGGCACGCAGTCAGCATATTCAGCAGGTTTTTTTGAACATTCTCAGCAATGCCCGTCATGCCTTGAATCAGAGGTTTCCCGGCTTTCACGAGAACAAGGTCCTTGAGATCAGGAGTGAGGTGGTGGAGATTGAGGGCCGCAGGTACATTCGAACAACGTTTTATGATAGGGGTGTGGGGATACCTGGGAACATACGGGACAGGATATGTGATCCCTTCTTTTCCTCCAAGCCGAGGGGTGAGGGTACGGGACTGGGATTAAGTATCAGTCACGGCATTACCAAAGATCATAGTGGAAGACTCTGGTTTGACAGTGTGGAAGGGGAGTATACAAAGGTTATGGTCGACTTGCCGACAGTAGAGTAAAGTTTTCTCGCAAGGGCGCAAAGACGCTAAGAAAAAGAATAAAGGGAATCTTTTGAGTTATGAATGAGAAGGAAAGTATGCAAAGATCATGGTTGATCTACCGGTGGAGGAAAAGAGGGAGGTATAATAGTGAAAACCCCTTCTAAGTGGGTACCTGCAGCCCTTGTTGTTGCCAGTATTATGCTTGTTGCATATATTGGTGTTCTCCTTGTTTCCAATTATCTGTCGCAGGTTGGCCTTCAGAAGGACGCCCTTGAGCGTCTGAGGCACGAGATGGAGAAGAGAGCTACGGCCGTGAGTTATTTTTATTCCGAGCGGCAAGGTGATTTGAAGACCCTGGCGGCAAGCAGGGCGCTTGAGGTGTTTTTTGAGAACAGGGCGCTCGGAATGACGATGGAGTATGGCCTGGGTGCCAGCCTGATTGATGTTTACGTAAGGCTGACTCGCATTATCGAGGAGAGGAAAATTGATGGGAACAGGATATATACACGTGTGGTCTTTATTGATGACAGCGGAAAGCTGCTTGTAGACAGCAGCGGGAAGGGTCGTGAGCATGAATGGAAGAGGTTTCTTGCTCCTGGAGGTAAAGATGCGACAATTGTTACCTGGCATGATGGGAAGTTACTCATGACGATGGCTTCAATTCCCTATTTTTTCAAGGGGGAATATTCCGGTCAGATTGTTGCGTGGATTTCACCCGAGATTGTTTACAAACATTTCATAAAGACAGAGGGTGTAGCCTCGGAGCGCGTTATTTATATTGTTTGTGGTGGAGATCATCTCCATCTGCCGGCGGATGTGCAATCTAAAATAGCCTTTTCCGGCCTCTTTGATCCGAAGAATGTAAAGATCGGGGAGATACACAGCTTCAAGACCTCCGGTGTGGAGATGCTTGCCCTGTGTGTTCCTGTGAGGGATACTCCATTTTCCATGATTGCCGTTTTACCGGCATCGGAGGTATTTGGTCACACGTCCCCCTGGTATTTGCTTTTTGTGATGGGTATATTGTCGGTGGTCATTCTGGGCGGCGGTGTTTTTGTATTGCGTATCAACACCCGCAATCTTACTCTCAGGGTGCGTTTTGAGGAGGCAAAAAGGCGTGAGCGTGAGATTGAGGAGAAGAAAGAACTGCTCGAAGAGGAAATCTTCATGCGCCAGCAGGCGGAGGAAAGACTGAAAGAGTATAGCGTTAACCTTGAGAAAATGGTCAGGGAGAGGACATCGAAATTGGAGAATGCCCTGAATGATCTTCAGGAAACGCAGGCACAACTTTTACAGTCGGAAAAGATGGCTTCCATAGGTGAATTGGCCGCCGGTGTGGCGCATGAGATCAATAACCCCATAAACGGCATTATCAACTATGCCCAGATATTGGTTGACCAGAGTGATGGGCAGGATGAGGTGACCGGGATTGCAGGGAGGATTATCAAAGAGGGAGATCGTATTGCCGGTATCGTCAAAAACCTTCTTGCCTTTGCGCGGGAATGGAAGGAGGAATCCGGCCCTGCCCTCATTCAGGATATCCTTGCCGATTCGCTCGGTCTGGTGGAGAGACAGATACTTAAAGACGGCATCAGGCTCAAGGTGGATATTCCTCCCGGCCTTCCCGGTATCAGGGTACGTAAGCAGCATATTCAGCAGGTTTTTTTGAACATTCTGAGCAATGTCCGTCATGCCTTGAATCGGAGGTTTCCCGGGTTTCATGAAGACAAGGTCCTTGAAATCGGGAGTGAGGTGGTAGAGATTGAAGGCCGAAGGCACATTCGAACAACGTTTTATGATAGAGGTACGGGGATACCTGTGGACATCCTGGGCAGGATATGCAATCCTTTCTTTTCTACCAAACCAAGGGGTGAAGGTACGGGAATGGGATTAAGTATCAGCCACGGCATTATCAAAGATCATGCTGGAAGGCTCCGGTTTGACAGTGTGGAAGGAGAATATACAAAGGCTATGGTCGACTTGCCGGTGGATACCGGACAGGAAGTGGAGGATAAGAAATGAACGGGAGAATTCTCATAGTCGATGATGAAGAAAGCATCAGGTTTACCTTCGGATCCTTCCTGGCCCGGGAGGGACATGAGGTGTTGGTCGCGGAGGATTATGCCTCCGCACTGGGTATTATCTCCAGGATCGACCTCGATTTGATATTTGTCGATATTCTTCTTGGCGGCTACTCAGGGATCGATATCCTGCGTGAAATTAAAAAAAGCGGCCTGCGGTGTCCTGTTGTCATGATAACGGGTGAGCCAAGTGCGGAAACCGCCGCAGATTCGGTTCGTCTGGGTGCCTTTGATTACTTGTTTAAACCGGTGCGGAAAGAGGCGCTTGTGCATATGACCAATATGGCCCTTCACCACAAGGTCCTCATAGACGAAAAAGTCCGAATAGAGGCAGAGAAAGAAAAATACCGCAGCAACATGGAGGCTATATTCAGAAGTGTGAAGGATGCCATAATTACGGTGGATATTGATATGCGTGTGATTGAAGCCAATGAAGCAACGGCAGGCATCTGTGGTACAGACCCCGGAAAGATCGTCGGTAAGGGATTCGGTGATGTTCTAAACCAATGTCACAAATCATGTCATAAGGTCTTGAAGGAAATACTGAAAACGAAAAGTGCGATCAGGGAATACCGCATTGAATGCAGGCATCAACGTCGGCCTCATCAGGTAGTGCTGCTGACCGGCTCACCGCTTACGGACCGGGACGGCAAGTTTGTCGGAGCGGTTCTTGTAATCAGGGACATAACGAGACTGGCCGATCTGGAGCGGGAATTGAAAGAGCGGCATCAATTTCGAAATATCATCGGGAAAAGTAGAAAAATGCAGGATATCTATAGACTTCTTGAAGATCTGGCCGATACGGAGACCACGGTATTGGTTACAGGTGAAAGCGGTACCGGTAAGGAGCTTGTAGCCAAGGCACTCCATTATGGCAGCATCCGTACCGCCAAACCCCTGGTAAAGGTAAACTGCTCCGCCCTGGCTGAAACCCTGCTTGAAAGCGAGCTGTTCGGGCATGTCAAAGGTGCTTTTACAGGTGCCCTGAGGGACAACGTGGGTCGCTTTCAGATGGCCAATGGAGGAACAATCATGTTGGATGAAATCGGTGACATCTCCCCGAGGATACAGTTAAAGCTTCTGAGGGTACTTCAGGAAAAGGAGTTTGAGCGGGTAGGAGATTCTGCTACTGTAAAGGCGGATGTACGGGTAATTGCTACTACCAACCTCAACCTGAGAGAAAAGGTCAGGATGGGAGAGTTCAGGGAGGACCTCTATTACCGTCTGAAGGTTGTGGAGGTTGCGCTGCCGCCACTTCGTGAGAGGGTCGAAGACATCCCTTTGTTTGTTGATCACTTTCGCAATTTGTTTAACAAAGGTTTCAAAAAGAAGATCGAGGGCATATCCGACGAGGTGCAAAGGATATTTATGCACTATCCCTGGCCGGGGAATATAAGAGAATTGGAGCACGCCATAGAGCATGCATTTGTTCTCTGCCATGGCTCGACCATTATGGTCGAACATCTGCCATCCGAAGTCAAGGAGTATTCTAAAACCGAAAGCCCTGTTACTGAAATAATGCCCCATGATGAACCTCAGAAGATTGTGCAGGCCTTAGACAAGACCGGCTGGAACAAGGCCAAAGCCGCCCGCCTGCTGGGAGTGAGCCGGCAGACCATCTACCGCAAGATCGACGAATATAAACTTACCAAACCCATTGAATAGAGTTTTCCGCAAAGACACAACCAGTATCCGGCATCCGGTAACCATATTACAGGAATGTAACGTTACACTCCTGTAATATGTTACGCCTTCCTTTGTCCCCGAGTAATCTACTCTCGTTTTTCCTCCATAATAACCATTTGGAAACACTACATAAAAATAAAATCAAATTGTTTTTGTCCTTTTGGCATATGTTCTGAAGTAGTTGTCAAATGCCAGAAAAAGATTGAAAGGCCAGTGTATTAAAAAGTGTGTAAAAGTCGATCCATGAACTCAGCTACCGGTATAATATCTGAAGGGAAAAACAAAAAGTGGGAGATATAGGATTTAATCTAATGGTTTCAAAGGACAATCTCAGGGTCTTCCTTTACTCGAAAGAAGAAATCCCTGATGGAGTTACTCTGGATCATATCAAAGAACTGCTTAAAGCGAAGAAGATAAGATACGGCATCGTCGATGACGGGCAAATAACTGAATATCTCG
Organism: Pseudomonadota bacterium; assembly: GCA_015222855.1. Classification (GTDB taxonomy): domain Bacteria; phylum Desulfobacterota; class Syntrophia; order Syntrophales; family JADFWA01; genus JADFWA01. The sequence continues at coordinate 7,535 of JADFWA010000385.1, forward strand.
AAACCGAAGCCCTTCAGAAAACACCGTTGCAGATCGCGGAAGGCAAAGCGCCCAAAGATGGTCAAGACCCGAAGATCAAATATCTCTTTGACACCGATCCGTTAAAAATCGGGACGCTCAAGGAAGACGGCACAATAGACTTCAAGGAGCGGGGAAAGATTCAGCAGGCGAAAAAAGATGATAC
>JADFWA010000386.1 GCA_015222855.1 Pseudomonadota bacterium
ACTATCACCCGTCAGTTTTTGCCCCTTTTTGCCCGCCGGAAGTCCTTTTTCCAACTGGTATGGTAAGCTTATCGTATATTGCCATAAATCCCGAATACAGATAACCATTTTAAATTACAGCCCTTTTCTGAATGCTGACAACTGATCCCCGACAACTGCCACCTGTCTCTGCTTCTCTGGCACATAAATTGCTTGTATAATGGGTGAAACGACAACAGAAATATGGGGGAAAGTAGATGTTTTATGATGTTGTTGCCCATGCTTCCATCAGGAATATTAACCGGCTCAATCGTATCACCAGTAATATTGCCAATGTAAACACGCCCGGTTATAAGGCTGAAGATTTGTCTTTTGTGAGGAAAGAATCCGCGGGCCCGATGCAGAATAACGCGTTTTCCCACTATCAGATACTGACGGTTGATTTTTCGCCGGGTGTTGTGCAAAGAACCGGCAATGTGCTGGATTTGGCGATACATGGAGACGGGTTTTTTGTTGTGGAATCAAAAGGCGGTGATATTTCCGTGAGAGAAAAAGAGGGAATGTATGTTGCGAAGTCAAAAGGAGAAGAATATTACACGAGAAGCGGGAGTTTTACACTCAATGAGAATGGCGAATTGGTAACGCAGTCCGGTGATTATGTTATGGGGGAGGGAGGAAGAATTGTCATCGACGGGGATGACATGAAAAGCCTTCAGATAAGCAACGGCGGTATTATCGAGGTTGATGGTGATGAGGTTGGCAGGTTGAGGATCGTGAGTTTCAGGAACAGGGAATTTCTTGGCAGGATTGGGGAGGGACTTTTCAAAGATTCCGGTGATGCGGGTTTGAGGGAGGAGGAGAATCCAGAGATCAGCTCCGGCTATCTGGAACTTTCCAATGTCAATATCATAAAGGAGATGGTGGAAATGATTAATGTCCAGCGTTCTTTTGAGGCATATCAAAAGGCAATGCATGCGATAAGTGATCAGGATAAACTGGCAATAAACCGTGTCGGGAAGTTATTATAAGCAGACGAAAGAAGAGGGAGGTTCGATTATGATAAGGTCGTTATGGATAGCCGCTTCAGGGATGGGCGCCCAACAGATAAACCAGGATGTTATTGCGAACAATCTGGCCAATGTCAATACCGTGGGATTTAAAAAGGGGAGAGCCGATTTCCAGGATCTTATGTATCAGTCGTACAGAAAGGCGGGGGCGGAGACATCCGGAGGAGGCCAGCTGCCGGTGGGTATGGAGATTGGAATGGGCGTAAAACCTGTGTCCGTTCAGAAGATATTTACCCAGGGGGATTATCAGCAGACAGGGAATCAACTTGACTGGGCTATTGAGGGGGATGGTTTTTTCCAGCTTGATGATAATGGACGTACCGTTTACACGCGGGCAGGCAATTTAAAGGTTAATAAGGATGGTGTTCTCTGCAATTCTGAAGGGCTTAAATTGCTGCCAGAGGTCTCTATTCCCGCGGAAACAGTCACTTTTACCGTTGATAGCGGCGGGACATGGACAGCGGCGGATGGAATAGGCACCGTTCTGGCAACCGGTCGTGTAGAGCTTGCCAAATTTATCAATCCGGCGGGGCTTTCGAGCATTGGGAGGAATCTCTATGACATTACGGAAGGTTCCGGTGACGCGACTACCGGAAATCCCGGAGAAGAGGGGTTCGGTACCATCTCGCAGCATTTTCTGGAGCTGTCCAATGTAAATGTCATAGATGAGATGGTTAAAATGATTGTGGGTCAGAGGGCTTACGAAATTAACTCCAAGGCAATCCAGACGTCGGACTCGATGCTTTCGACGGCGAATAATCTTAAGAGGTAGAAGATAAGGTACAGGGTGCAGGGTAAAAGGTGAAAGGGGTTTTCGAATGAAAAGTTGTAGGTTGGGTTGAGGCACGAAACCCAACAAAAGCCTTTCCGGCAGAAAATAAATTCGCAATTCGAAAATCGAATATCGGAAACCAATTTACGAATAACGATTTACGTTTTGCGAATTTCGATTTCCGGCTTGTTCGGGTTAGGCACTTAAATGGAGCATTTTAAAATGATACGTAAGAAATTGAAATTTATCTACTTCCTTATGGGTGTTGTTTTCTTATTCCTTTTCAGTGGTCATCTGTATGCTGCTCACACAACGGTGGTGAAGGGGGACACGATAAAGGCGATTGTAAGGGCGTATGTCTCAAAAAACATGCCTTGGCTAAAGGGTACTGTGCGTGTGGAATTCCCTGTCAAAGTGTCCGATTTAAAGCTGGCCGGAGAAAAGATTACCTGCCGGATCCGGAGCAACAGGAATGAAGATTTTATCGGGAATTCCGTTTTTGCCGTGAGATTTTACGAAGAAGGGGTATTTCTAAGGGAGAAAACTGTCAGGGCAAGGCTGGATGTGTTGATGGATGTTGTGGTCAGCACAAAGTCTCTGCCCAGAAATACCAGGATCAACCGTGATGACGTGATACTGATCAAAAAATGGCTTGATCGTATACCTCTGAACATTATTTCAAACATGGAAGGTGTTGTGGGCAAAAGACTGCGTACCAGCGTCAAGCCGAATGCGGAAATAACCAGAAATATGGTAAGAAGCATACCGATGGTAAAGAGGGGGAAGCTGGTAAGAATCGTCCTTGAAAACGATTCGATGAGGATAACGACCATCGGTTTATCAGAGCAGGATGGGATGCTTGGAGATATTATAAGGGTCAAAAACGTGTCGTCCAGAAAAACAGTTTATGCCAGGGTGATGGGGAATTCCCTGGTTAGAGTGGAGTTTTAGTTATGGGATATGGAGCGGAAAAGGTGAAAAACAGACGATTTTCAGTTTTGCCGGCAATTTTGCTTCTCTTTGTTATTGCGGGATGCTCTTCAAATCTCAATATGATGAAAAGTGATGAACTGATTCCCGCTCCGTTGGAGTCGGTACCTCCTCCACCCGTTGGGTCTATCTGGCCCGGTGAAAATGCGAGGAATTCGCTCTTTGCCGATAATAAGGCGAGATATATAAATGATATCATTACGATAGCCATAGATGAATCTTCCTCGGGCAACAACAGTGCGGATACAACCACCAGCAGGGATACGACCACGACTGCCGGAATAACCTCACTTTTAGGAATTGATAAAAAGATCCAGGAGCAGAACACTAGAATCGGCACATCAATCGGGTTGGGGGGCACATCCAAAAATTCTCTCAAGGGCAAGGGTGAAACAAAACGTGACGGCAAATTGAAAGCGAAGATAACGGCAAAGGTTGTCAGGGTCTTGGGCAACGGGAACCTGGTCATAGAGGGCAGACGGCAACTGACCGTAAATGCCGAGGATCAGTATATTATTATTTCCGGTATCGTAAGGCCTGAGGATATCACCTCGGATAATGTAATATCATCGCAGTACATCGCCGATGCGAGAATTGTTTACACGGGTAAGGGCGTGGTTAATGATAAAATGAGGCCGGGCTGGCTGACGCGTATCGTGGATTGGGTATGGCCGTTTTAAAAGTTCAGAGTTCAGAGTTCAAAGTTCAGAGTTAAAACCCGAAACTTAAAAGGACAGTTTCATGAAAGCAGGAAATATCTTCAAATATATCGCCATCTTTTTAATAGTTGGGTTGTTTGTTGTATCTCACTCGTATGCCGCCCGGGTGAAGGATATTGCCAGTATCGGAGGGGTCAGGGATAACCAGTTGGTCGGTTATGGCCTGGTTGTCGGTCTGGCCGGGACGGGTGACGATATTGAAAACGGACTGTCTCTTATACACATCTCCGAGCCCACGAGACTTAATTAAGGGAAGACAACAACTCCTTGGC
>JADFWA010000387.1 GCA_015222855.1 Pseudomonadota bacterium
GCAGTTTCCGGGGATCGGGGGTCAGGTCTACAGTCACCTTAAAAATCATCCTTGAATTGTGAAGTATAGGGTGATAGAAAAGTAAGGATTGGCTATTTAGTTGTAGGTTGGGTTGAGGTACGAAACCCAACAAAAGCCTTTGAACTTTAGCTGTGCCTGGTTCCCATGCTCCAGCGTGGGAACCCACATGGTATGCATTCCCACGCTGGAGCATGGGAACGAGAAAAGACGTAAGACGTTTTACGCTTTACGTTTTACGAATTTCGATTTCCGGCTTGTCCGGGTTAGGCTTTGTAAATTTAATCAGGAGATAAAATAATGAAAAGAATTTTCTGGGTGTTCATTTGCCTGTGCTTGATCATATCGATATCAGGCCAGGTAAAGGCGACGGAGACAACAAAAAAGGAAACGGTAAAAAAGGCAAAGACCGTTGCCATACTTCCATTTTCGGTGCACAGTTCCGAAAACATAGATTATGTCCGTGATGGTATATGGGATATGATGTTCTCCCGTATTTCCGTGAGCGGCAAGATAGATGTTGTAAGCAAGCAAACAACCCTTAAGGCGCTGAAGAGGACGGGCAAAAAGAGGCTGACTCAATCCGATGTTTATGCCCTTGGTAAAAAGATGAAGGTCGATTTTGTCGTGTGGGGCAGCATTACAAAGATCGGCAACAGCATAAGCCTGGATGGAAAGCTCGTGGATATCGCCTCATATAAGTCTTCGGTGGGGGTATTCGCCCAGTGTCAGGGCATGGATGAGGTGATACCGAAAATGGCCGATTTTGCAAAGAGGATAGATTACCACATCCTCGGACTGGTTCCCGCCACCTTCGGTCTTCCGCCTGCTCCAGCCGCTATGCCTCAGCCGGCGGCGGGACAGTATCCCCGTGAGACCGAGATTATTTCGAGGATGAAGGGTGGTCGCGGCACATTTACCTCGGCAATCAACCCTGATTTCATAAATGCCGCCCGCCCCATGAAGAGAAGGGGCTTCTGGATGACCAAGAGATATCCGGTCGAATTTAAGGGAATGGATATCGGAGACGTAAATAATGACGGTTTGAACGAAGTCGTAGTTATTGATAATCACAACGTCATGATATACCAGAAAAGAGAGAAGACCTTTAAACTGCTCCAGAAAATTGAAGGAAAACACTATGATAATTACCTTGCCGTCGATGTGGCCGACATTAACAATAACGGCACTCCCGAAATAATAGTGACGAGTATAAGACGCAAGACCCTGGATTCATTTGTGCTTGAGTTTAAGGACGGGAAATTTAAAAAAGTCGCATCCAATTTGAGATGGTTTATGAGGGTAATCGACTCTACGGGCTCTCCCCTGCTGTTGGGCCAGAAGCTGGGCATCGAAAACCCATTCGGCCCCCCTATCTACAATATTGTATGGAGGAGCGGTAAATACGTGGAGGGGAGGAGGATGAAGATCCCTGAAGGACTCTCCGTCTACGGCCTGACCATCGACAGCCTGGGTATAAGCAAAAAAGAGAGGATTATAGCCCTGGATGAATTTGATCACCTCTGTATCTTTGAAAAGACGGATAAGCCTCTCTCAAAGGTCAAGGTCTTCGGGGGGAGCGATGAGTTCCTCTGGAAGAGCGATGATGTCTTCGGAGGGAGTAATAACTGCATTGAACTCCCCGGTACCCGCGGCGGTGATGAAGATGCCGCTGATGAGGAGGACGTGACATTTATCAATGTAAGGATACTCACCTATGACATCAACAACGACGGCAAAAAAGAGATCATTATGGTCAAAAACCTGTCTTCCGTGGGAAGAATATTCAAGAATCTGAAGGTCTTCACGGCCAGCGAGATATATAATCTCGAGTGGGACGGACTTGGTCTTCTGGAAAACTGGAGAACGAGAAAGATCAACGGATACGTTGCCGATTATCAGTTCAAGGATGTTGACAACGACGGCCAGAATGAAGTAGTGCTGGCGCTCAACTTGACTATCGGCGGCATGAAAACCAGAAAAAGTGTAATTGTTGCCTACGATTTGAATATTCAATCACAGTAACGGTTTACAGGAATCAGGGATCGGGGTCAGCAATCAGCCCAAAAATAGACATTGAAAATAAAGTCTATCCTCCCCATCCTGTGTTGGAAGGGTCAATCTCTATTTTGTGGATCAGGCAGGGGCTTGACATCTGAACAGATATATTATAGAGACCTCTGCAA
>JADFWA010000388.1 GCA_015222855.1 Pseudomonadota bacterium
ATTCCCAATCGGTAGAACTCATAGGCAAACTCCTCATGTTTCGGCCCGTCGATCTTGTTGATGACAAAAAAGATGGGTTTTTCAACCTCTCTGAGAAGGTTTGCGATTTCCACGTCCGATGGTGTCAGGCCTTCTTTTCCATCCATGAGAAAGATGATCGTGTCTGCTTCCTCTATGGCAAGGCTGGTTTGTTCGCGCATCTGGATCAGTATTCTTTCACTGGAGACGGGCTCGAATCCACCCGTGTCTATCAGTATGAATTCCCTGTCGTTCCAGGCGCAATCCCCATAATTTCTGTCTCTTGTAGCGCCCGGTTCATTGATCACGATGACCTTCTTTCTTTTGGACAGACGATTGAAGAAGGTCGATTTTCCGACGTTGGGCCTTCCGATTATTGCGACTACCGGTTTCACTTGATGTTAACCTCGTAGGGTCGGGTTTTATACCCGACCGCAACTGGTGGCATATAAAATGCCACCCTACATTTCGAAGATTTCCCGCAGCTTGTTGCGAGGAACTTTAGTATCCAAACTCCTTGAGCATCTTTGAGTCCTTTGTCCAGTCTTTTTTGACCCTGATGAACAGCTCCAGATATATTCTAACGGCAAAGAATTTCTCCATTTCCAGTCTTGACTGTATTCCGATTTCCTTCAGCATGGAACCCCGTTTCCCGATGAGTATACCCTTTTGTGATTTTTTTTCCACGTTTATAGTGGCATGAATCCTGATCAGGTTTCTGCCCTCATCTTCCTTGAATGAATCCACGACAACGGCCGTTGAATAGGGTATCTCCTGATGGGTTAACAGAGTTACCTTTTCCCTGATTATCTCGGCGGCGAGAAATCTTTCCGACAGGTCTGTTATCATATCGTCCGGGAAATATTTCGGCCCTTCAGGCAGGATTTCCCATATTGTATCGAGGAGGATATCCAAGCCGTTGCCCTTCAATGCCGATATGGGTATAATCTCCCTGAATGGGAAAAGCTGTCTGAACTCATCTATCAGAGGCAGAAGCCTTTTCTTTTCGATAAGGTCGATCTTGTTGATGACCAGAACGACCGGAATTTTTCCGCCCTGCAGTGATTTTACAATGAAAATATCATCATTATGAAGCCCCCTATCTGCCTCCACAAGCAGGAGTATGAGGTCCATATCCGCAAAGGTATCAACGGCGGCTTTGACCATATATTTGCCGAGCGGTGTTTTGGCCTTGTGTATTCCCGGGGTGTCGAGAAAGATAAACTGACCGTTTTCGAGATTTTTGATGCCCGTTATCCTGTTTCTCGTGGTCTGTGGTTTATGGGTGGTAATGGCTATTTTTTCACCCATTATCCCGTTCAGCAGGGTCGATTTCCCTACGTTCGGCCTTCCTATGATTCCTGTAAATCCGGATTTAAACAATTTTTATCTCCGTTTGGTATTTTTCTATCACACGGACAAACAATACCGGATCAAAGTCCGGCACATGGTTTGTCCATGCCACCCAGTCTATATTTTCCTCCCTTGATGGGAGGGGGTTAGGGGAGGGTGAGTAGGGTGGCATTTTATATGCCACCGTTTGCGGTCGGGTGTAAAACCCGACCCTACTGAAAGCTGATAGCTGACCGCTGCTTTTTATATATTTTCCCACAGGCAGCCATTACGAGAGTTCCCCGGCCCTGATTGGGGTTAGTTTTTACTGAAATCTCCGTTAGTCCGAATCGCTCTTTCAGCGTTGATATGTTTCGGTTATTCAAGCCGCGAAAACTTGAAACATCTCTTGGCGACAGAGTAAATGTTACCCCTTCGTCTCTTCTTTGAGCAAACTCCAGCAGCGACGATGCCATATCAAGGAAAACAGCCCCTTCCACGAGAGACCTGAATGCGGGATGATATGGGCCCGCGATGATGCTTCCATTCTCTTCCATCTCTCTTGTCGTCTGGAGGCCGAGCCTTATGACGGGGATACCGGCCTTCTCAAATCTTATAAGGGCGTATTTGCAATACTCAATAGCATCATCCATGGTCATGGGAATATAATCCCCATTGGAATAAGACTCTGCCAGGGCCGTATCCTCGAAGACAATGGTTGGATGAATCCTTGCCGTATCCGGACGGAGTTCAATGATCTCGTCAACGGTGTATTCGAATCTCTTTCTGCTGTCTCCGGGAAGCCCCGCCATGAGATGCACGCCCGTCTCGAAGCCCCTTTCCTTGAGAATCTTTATGGCATTTCTCACATCCGCGGACGAATGTCCCCTGTTGGAAAGATTCAGGACTTCATCAACCATTGATTGCGCGCCGATCTCCACTGTCCTGACGTGGAACTTTTCGAGCAGGTCTAAACCCTCGCTGTCAATATAATCGGGTCTCGTGGAGATCCGGATGGAGTCAACCAGCCCTTTTTCGATGAAGGGTTTTGCAAATCCCAGAAGTTTTGTCTGATAGTCTCTATCGATACCGGTGAAATTGCCCCCATAAAATGCTATCTGGGTGCGGTCAGCCTTTCGCCGGGTGTTTTTGAGATATCTGTGCACCGTTTCCCTGAATGCGCTTTCCGTTATTATGTCGGGAAAATCTCCGGCGGTCTTCTTTTCATTGCAGAATACGCATCGATTGGGGCATCCACGGTAGATGACAAATATGGGTATTATAAGTTGAGTCATTGGTTTAGTTGCCAATTGGTTGGTTTCATTGGTTGAATTGGTTGAATTGGTTGGTTAGTTGAATTGGTTGATTGGTTAACAAACCAACAAACAAACCAACAAACCAACTAACCAACCAGTTCTTCTATAGCCTTCTTTGCCGCCTGTTGCTCCGCCTCCTTTTTGTTCTTTCCGGTGCCCGTTGTCGTCAATACGTCTGAAATGGACAGTTCTATCTGGAACATTTTATCATGATCGGGGCCATATTCATGAATCAGGGTGTATTTTGGTATCACTTTAAACCTGTTCTGGCTGATCTCCTGGACGTGGGTTTTATAGTCCCTGTAAATGGTCTCATCGAAGCCGTTTTCAATCAGGGGCTGGAACAGGTCGTTTATGAAATCATATGTCTTTTCGTATCCGGAATCGAGATAAATGGCGGCAATCACGGCCTCAAAGGTGTCCGAGAGGATGGAGATTTTTGCCCTGCCGCCCGATGATTCCTCCCCCTTGCCGAGCAGGAGAAAATTACCCAGGTCGAACTTTCTTGCCAGTTCCGTCAGGGGCTGTTCATTTACGAGCGATGCCCTCAGTTTTGAGAGCTGCCCCTCCGCATGATCCGGAAACTTTTTCATCAATATGTCGCTGATACAGAGTCCAAGCACTGCGTCTCCCAGAAACTCCAGCCTCTCATTATCCTTGCAGGATAGTTCAAGGTTTTCATTTGCATAGGACCGATGTGTCAGGGAGTTATCCAGCAGGCTGATATCATTAAAGGTATAGGAGATTATCCCTTCAAAATCCTTAAGTTTTTCAATTCTCTCTTTATCCATTTGTAATGTTCCTTCCGAATATTTTCCCCCCGTTTGCACGGTCTGCTATGACATCAATCACATTATTGACGAGGGAAGGGTTGCCGTTTGTGATGAGAACCGGGATATAATTCCCCGAAAATCCTTTTAACAGGCCTGCGTCCCTGTCTTTTTTATCTTCTACCAGAACGGAGAGCCTTTTACCCACAAATCTTTCAGCAAAGGCGGTCCTTTTCTTCCTTCCAAGCATTCTCAATATCTCACCTCGCTTCTTTTTGACATCCTCTTTGACCCGGTCGGGGAGCGCCTCCGATTGGGTGCCCGGACGCTTTGAGTATGGGAAAACATGCAGATATGCAACGGGTAGTTCCTCGATGAATTCAAGGGTGTTCTCGAATTCCTTCTCACCCTCTCCGGGAAACCCGACCATTACATCTATTCCTATGGCCATATCCGGCAGTGCGTCAAGAAGCCTCTTTATGAGGTCTCTAAAAAATGCGGCGCTGTAGTTCCTCTTCATCAGTGACAGTATCTTGTTATCGCCGCTCTGGAGCGGTATGTGAAGATGCCTGCAGATTATTTCCGAATTCCTTATATGGGATATCATTTCATCCGTTATCTCGACGGGTTCTATGGAACTCAGGCGCAGCCTTTCCACCATTTTGCCTTCCTCTATCTTCCTCAGGAGATTGAGGAGGTTTGCAGGTGGTAAAAGATCCTCACCGTAGGCCCCTAAGTGAATACCGGACAGGACGATTTCCCTGTGCCCGGCCCCGCCAAGCATGTAGGCAAGATCGAGAACCTCTTCCTCGGGAAGGCTTCTGCTTCTTCCCCTCGAATAGGGGATAATACAGTAACTGCAGAAGGAATTACACCCATCCTGTATCCTGAGAAATGCCCTTGTACGTCCGGGAAATTTTGTAACAGCGAGTCCTGAGATTCTTTTGGTTTGACCGATATCGCCGACAATAATCTGCTGTTTTCCCTTTACCATATTACGGATGATATCGGGTATCTTTTCTTTTTCTGAATTTCCCACAACGGTGGCTACTCCCGGAAGTTCGGATATCTCAGCAGGAGCTATCTGGGAATAGCATCCCGTCACTATTATGGAGGCTTCCGGGTTTTTCCTGTAGGCCCTCCTTATGAGCTGCCTCGACTGGTAGTCCGTCTTGCCGGTGACGGTGCAGGTATTTACAATATATATGTCCGCCGGATCGCTGAAAGGCACGGTGATAAAACCCCTTTCGGTGAGCTTTTCAATAATCCCGGCCGATTCATACTGGTTGACCTTGCATCCGAGTGTGGCTATGGCTATTTTATGACTATTTCTCATCGGTTTAAATAACTGCCTCTTTTAATGCTATTATAGAAGGCTTCTACCATTAGGGTACTTAAAAGTGACTAAAGTGCCTAAAGTGAACTAAAGTGTCTAAAGTTAAAAAATGCGCTTTCAGCGCAACCTGTTTCAAATTTGACCGCGCCGCCTGTCTGCCGTGCCCGGCAGGAAGGCGTGTACATTAACTTTAGCTCACTTTAGGCACTTTAGTTCACTTTAGGCACTTAAATCTTGATACTTTTCCAGATCAAGATTTATTTCCCCTTTTCAATCCATCCGCCCCCGAGAAGTTGTTCTCCACGGTAAAATACCGCCGCCTGACCGGGCGCTACAGCCTTTTCAGGCTTTATAAATCTAACGAGAGCCTTTTTGTCCTGAAGCAGCGGGGTTATTATGGAATCAGCGCCTCTGTGACGATATCTTATCTGGACTGTGGCCTCTATTTCCTGCCGGTCGGGATAGTCGGGGGAGATCCAGCAGACATCCCTTGCTGTAAGCCCGTGGAAGTCCAGTTCATTCTCCCTGCCGATAATAACTTCGTTTCTTGCCTTGTTGATCTCCAGGACATAGTAAGGGTGCGTCGAAGATATATTAAGACCCCTTCTCTGGCCTATGGTGTATGAAGGTATCCCGGAGTGTTTGCCGAGGATATTACCCTTTCTGTCCACTATATTTCCAGACAAAGGAGACACGGCCTCGATGTTTTCCCTGATAAATTTCCTGTAATCGTTGTCCGGGATAAAACATATCTCCTGACTTTCTTTTTCGGCCAGGGATTCGAGCCCCATTTTTGAAGCCGTCATTCTTATCTCTTCTTTTGTCCTGTCCCCGTTGGGGAACAGGATTTTTGCGAGCTCCCCTTGTCCCAGAAGGAAGAGAAAATAGGACTGATCCTTGCCTCTGTCGACCCCCTTGAGGAGCTTGAATTTGTTTTCCCTTGCGTCATGTTCGATACGCGCGTAATGACCCGTGGCGATGTAATCGAAACCCCATTCTTCTGCCTTTTTCAGAAGACAGGCGAACTTTATTTTTTTGTTGCAGACGATGCAGGGATTGGGAGTCCTCCCGTCCATATATTCCGCAACGAAATAATCCACAACCTCTCTTTTGAATTTCCCCGTCAGGTCGATTTTGTGGAGGGGTATTTTCAGCCTTGCGGCTGCCGCTTCTGCCTCACTTTCCCCCCTGTCCGGAAATCCGTTTATTATGTACAGGCCTTCCACACTATATCCTCTTTCCACGAGAATAGCCGCCGCAACCAGGCTGTCTACGCCACCGCTTACGCCGATCAGGACTTTTGAATTTGTTGGGTTCATAAAATTGTTGTATTGGTTATGTTGGTTCGATTGGTTTCGTTGGTTAGTTAAACCAATAGTAACTATTCAGCCACCAAGACACGAAGTCACTAAAATCATATCATAATTTATGATAACAGGGGCCTGTCTGCGTGCATCGCACAGGCAGGCATTTGATTAATAAAATTTCCGGAGATTATGGGGAAATAAAATTAATTTCTACACTTTGTGCCTTTGTGACTTTGTGGCTGAGTAGTTACAACCAATTAGACTAATAAAACCTTTTTAACGCACCGTAATGTGCTGCATTCGTGTTGCGAAATCTAAACTCCAGAGCTCTCTTTGTCAAGGTGAAAGCGATTCTGGATTTTATCAGGGATATGTGGTAGATTGCCCGAACATTACTTGAGGAGGTTTTGATGTGGAGATAATCGACTATATAACTACCCATCAAGCGGCTGTGTTACTTGCGCTTGTCGCAATCTTAATTTTGCTGTTTCTTCTCAAAAAACTTTTTAAGTTTGCGATATTATGTATTGTTCTCCTGCTGGCCATCGGAGGATACTACTATTACAAATCCCCTGAAGAGTTTCCCGACAATCTCAAGAGCGCCGTCAGTGATGTCAAAAGCAAGACCGAAAAGATGGTTGAAAAGGGAAAGAAACTTACGAAGAAGCTGGACAAGGCAATAGATCGGGTAAAAAAGGCCACTTCGGATTAGCAGCCGAGGCACAGAGGCTCAAAGTAACAAGCGATTGGCTGGTCTATTGATGCCATAAAGCTATTAATTGAGTTCAAAAACGATTTTTAAGGCTTGAGCTATTTCTTCCAATTTTGCGTGTGATAATTTTCCGCGAACTCTTACCAACCTGTGACGCCGGTCTATAGGGCGCGTCTGCAGACAATCTGCTACAGACTTCCTGGATAAACCATTACTTTTAGACGGCTGGATTTCAATATTGGTTGTTATTCGAATCTTTTTAGCGCTCCATGAGGTTACAGGAACGACTTGAATAACCGGGACCCTTTCATTATATATGTCGTTGGTCACAACTACGCATGGTCTTATTTTTCCGGTTTCAGAGCCCAGAGCTGGATCAAGATTGACATCAACGACCATCCCTCTTTTCAGTGTTGTCATTTTGGCCACCCACTGATAGCTGTTTCAGTTAATTCTTTCAGATCATTATCTTCAGAATAAATTTCAGAATATAAATCAGCTGAGCCTCTTAGACGCTCAAGTTCTATTTCTTTTTTAAAGTGGTCTATAGCTGTTCTAAGCATTGAGCTTTTGTCCTTGAAACCATATTTTTTATAATTGCTCAAAAAATAAGCTTGTGATTCTTTAACACTAAACTTTGCCTGTAACATAGTTCCTCCTTTTGGCACTAAAATTGGTATCTATATTAGGGGACTAATTATAGGTACTAAAATTATAAATGTCAAGAAAGGAATCTTGAGTAGGACTTAAGGGGTTAACGTGGAGCTAAGGAAAAAAGGGGAAAAGGGTGGCTATTGGGGTCAATGACCTTAAAAGAGATCTATCTCCATTGCCCTTACCGGGCAGCCTAAAACGCATAATTCACACCCGTTGCATTTTTCAGGATCGAATAATACCTTCATTGATTCTTTGTCAAAGTATAGTGCATTTGTTGGACAGAATGCGGTACAGGCGCCACAATGCACGCATTTGTCCAGGTTTTGTATTACACTTTTCGAGAGCGGTTCGACTCTCAGTCCCTTCTCTTTCAGAAACCTGATGCCGTTGTCGAAGTTCTCCTCCGTGCCGCTCAGCTCCAGCACTATTATCCCTTCTCTTCGTGGGGATATCCTCGCCTTCAGTATGTTGAAGGCAAGATCATATTTTTTTACAAGTTGATATATGATCGGCTGATCAACGATATCCGCAGAATAACGAATGGTTATCTTTTTTGAATACATGTTATGCACCTGATCTCCGATAAAATTTGAAGGCTTTGTAAAAAACGGCTAATGGGCGGGGGTAAACCCCCGCGCTTACTTTTTACAATTTTTTAGATGCTAAGTTAGCAGGTAAGTCTTGTCAAGGAATAAAAAACCTTACTTCAAGAGTTCATCCCAGCCGAAAGACGTGAATGTTTCCCTGAGGGGATGATCATCATTGACAATATTGTATGTTATATCTGTGAAGACCTCGCCGGCGATTTTCTGAACCGGCGCCACCGGTACTACATCGTCATTCCTACCGTGATAGATGATGACGGGGATATCGATTTTTTTCTTTAGATATGGCTTGAATTCTTCCAGATCGAGGGCCGGCGCCAGCAGAATGAGTTTTTTTACCTTATCTTCATTGTCGCAGGCATACATGGCGGCCATAAGCCCCCCGAAACTGGAGCCGACCAGTATCAGGTCTGTTTTGTCTGAAAGGATTTCGTTCAATTTCTCCATTCTTTCTTCAAGCGATCCTTTGTAGTCTTCAATAATCATGTCCGGATATCTTTCACTGAAGAATATGCCCTTGGTTCCCTGGCTGCTGCTTTCGAGGCCATGAATGAATAGTCTGGTAATGTTCATAGTCGAACTTTTCCTCCTGATGTGATTTTATATGCCACCGTTTACTACTACAACTGAGAGAAAAGTGAAAGACCTCTTTGCGACCTGTTTTTGCATTGCTTTGAATATGCCTCTATGTTAAAAGCGGCGTAAGCCCCATGTAAAGGAGTTTTTTATGTCTGTTGTTGTTCCGTTTCGGGCGGTCAGGCCGCGTGAAAAATTTGTTGAGGTGGTGGCCTCCTATCCCTATGATATTGTTAGCCTGAAAGAGGCGAGAAAATTGGCGGAAGCCAACCCGAGGAGTTTTTTGCGTGTAATTAGATCGGAGGTAGACCTGCCGCCGAACGTGGATGCTTATGATGATGTGGTATACGAAACGGCAAGGGAGAATCTGGGCAATCTGCTGAATGGGGGCATTTTATTTCAGGAGAGTCGGCCCTGTTTTTATGTCTACCGTCAAAGAGCGGGTGAACATAAACAGTATGGAATAGTTGCCGGAGTCAGCGTTTACGAGTATGAATCGGGTCATATCAAGAAACATGAATTGACAATGGCGGAGAAGGAGACTGACCGTATAAGGCATATAGCTGCGGTGAATGCTCATACGGGACCTATACTGATAACTTACAGAGCCGAAGATTCAATCGATCGCATGGTTAAAAAGATTGCAGGGGCTCAACCTGAATATGATTTTACTGCCGATGACGGGATTTCTCATACAGTCTGGGTCATAGATGATGAGGAAAATATCAGGGCGCTGAAAAGGACGTTTTTGAAGATAGATTCGCTGTATATAGCTGATGGTCATCACCGGGCGGCGTCTGCCGCGGCGGTTGCCGGGATGCGCAGAGCTGAGAATACGGGTCACACGGGAGATGAAGAGTACAATTACATGATGGCCGTTCTGTTTCCGCATAATCAGCTCAGAATAATGGATTACAACAGGGCTGTTAAGGACTTGAATAGCCTGACCGAGGAAGAATTTATCAGTAAGGTCGGCGAGAAATTTTTGATATTCGACAACTTTGAAGATAAATCACCCGGCCAATTACATGAATTCGGGATGTATTTAGGGGGCAGGTGGTACAGGCTTAAAGCAAAGGACGGCAGCTACGATAAGGATGATATCGTCGGTATCCTAGATGTCTCCATGCTTCAGAATAACCTGTTGAAACCTGTACTTGGTATTGATGATCCCGGAAGTGACAGCAGAATAGAGTTCATTGGCGGCGCGGCGGGGATGGAGAAACTGGAGGAACTTGTGGATTCGGGTGAATTTGCCGTGGCGTTTTCCCTGTATCCGCCGGCTCTGACTCAAATAATGGATATCGCGGATGCAGGCAAGACAATGCCTCCAAAATCTACCTGGTTTGAGCCGAAACTGAGAAGTGGAATATTTGTTCATCTGCTGGAGTGATATGTTGGAAGATATGGCACGACAAGATAACCTGAGAAGGGAAGGTGAGACGATTGATGATCTCCTCGGAGGGCGGCTTAGGATTTTACAGAAGGAAAGGGGGTACAGGTTCTCTATTGATTCTCTTCTCCTGGCCCATTTTGTCCGGCTGAAGACGGGTGGCAGTGTTGTAGATCTGGGGACAGGGAGTGGAGTCATACTGCTGATCCTTTCGCATCGATTTAAATGCGGGAAAATGGTCGGAGTTGAGATTCAGAAAGAGCTTGCTGATATGGTCAGGCGTAGCATAAAAATGAACGGCCTTGAGGATGAAATCGAGGTTCTTCCGGCTGATATCAGGGAGGTCAAGTCTCTCTTTGATCCGCAGTCTTTCGATGTGGCGCTTTTTAACCCCCCTTACAGAAGGCTGAATTCGGGCAGGATAAATCCTGATGAAGAAAAGGCTGTCGCGAGGCATGAGATAAAGGGCTCCGTGGGCGATTTTCTGCTGTCTGCGAGGTATATAGTAAAGGAATCGGGTTATGTGTACGTTATCTACCCTGCGGTCAGGATGGCGGAACTCCTCTTCCGGATGAGGGAAAACGATATAGAACCCAAGAGACTGCGGATGGTGCATTCCAGCCGTTTTTCAGAGGGTGAATTCTTGCTGGTGGAGGGTAAAAAAGGGGGAGGAGAGGAATTGAAGGTGTTGCCGCCTCTCTTTATTTATGAAGGAGATGGCGGGTATACGGAAGAGATGGAATCTATTTTCCGTGAGCTTTCGGATTCTCCCTCATTCTCCTCCTGATTATCTCCTTGGTCATAACCCTTTTCAATATGTCGCCCAACTCTTTGTCCGGTACGGAAATGGAACTCTCTTCAATAACTTTCCTGTCCCGCTCACTCAAGTGGTATTGATCGGGAAATGTGAAATTTCCTTCGTCCTTCAGGGTTGGAGGAGGGGGTATCTCCCCGATGGAAAAATGAAGGTTCTTTATCATTTCCCTGCCCAGAATTTTGTTTATTTTGTCCATTATTTCCTGTTTCATAAACTGGAGTTGATGCATCCAGATGGAGGTTGAAACCTTTACAAAAAGCGTATTCCTTCGGAGTTTTTCAGGGCGGGTCTTGGCCGCTATCTGGGGACCTACCGCCTGGTTCCAGGCATTCCAGATATTCTGATCAATAGAATTCCCTGAGATCTTGAATCTTTTCAGGGTTTTTTGCAGGACATCACCGAGTTTCTGGAGATTTTTTTGGCGTTTTCGTCTTGGATACATGCTCTTTTTATTTTCATAATTATCGGCTTCGGTCAAGGGAGTAATGGATAAAAGGCGAAAGGTCAAAGGTTAAAGGCGAAAGGTGAAAGGCTAAAGGCTAAGGGCTAAGGGCTAAGGGGTTGTTTCTTTTACCTTTAGCCTTTAGCCCTTAACCCTTAGCCCTTATTTACACAGGAGAACAACATGAATTTATCCGATATGATCAAAAAAGTAAAAGAGCATCCCGAATATCATAAGGCAGGGATGATACTGTGTCACAACGGTGTGGTGAGGGAGACATCGAGGGATGGGAAACCTGTTTCCCGTCTTGAGGTCAAGGCCGACAGAGAAAGGTTGGCGGAGATAGTCGCGGAGATGAAAAAACGCCCCGGGATAATAGAGGCGCTTGCCGAGGTAAATGAGGGCAGTCTTCTTGCCGGAGATGATATCATGCTTGTCGTGGTGGCTGGCGATTTCAGAGAGAATGTCTTTCCTGTCCTGATGGATGCGATCGACATTATCAAGAGGGATGTGACGCGGAAGGTGGAGATGTAGCAAGAACGGTTTTATTGGTTCAATTGGTTTCGTTAGTTTCATTGGTTAAACCAATTAAACCAGCTACATGCATCCTCTCAAGCAAAACTGTCCCGATACCGGTTCCAGAATTCCGTCTCGGTGAACCGGTGTTCCTGGGTGCCGTAACACTCCACCGCGTAACTGGCGCACGTTGACCCCATTCTCGCGGTGTCTTCCATGTCTTTCCCCATGATAAGCCCCTTTATGAGACCGGCCCGATAAGCGTCCCCGGCCCCCGTGGGGTCATACACCCTGGTCGGAGTTGCCGCGGGTATAGTCGTTTCCTGATGGCGTGTAGTAATCAGGGAGCCATTTTCGCCAAGCGTGGTAATAATAGTCTTTGTCCGTTCCAGCAAGCCGTTTTTGTCCAGCCCCGTTGCCTGCATAATCATTTCCAGTTCGTAGTCATTGGAAATAAAAATATCCGAGCCTGTAGTCATTTCGGCAAGCTGGTCTCCCGTAAAGGCTGGTATGGATTGACCCGGGTCAAAGATGTATGGAATTTGGCGTTCCCTGTAGGTTTGACTGTAGACAAGCATATCTTCGAGGCTGCCGGGCGCCACGATGGCGATGGTCTTATCAGGGTTAATTCCGTCAAACTGGAACAGAGAGGGATGCTTCATGGCTCCCGGGTTGAATCCGGTGATCTGGTTATCCGCCATATCGGTGGTGATATACGCCCCTGCCGTCAATTCCTCCTTAACATGCTTTATTCCGTTCAGAGGAAGACCTTGTTTGTTCAGCCAGTCTTTATACCGGTCAAAGTCCGTACCGGCCGTGGCCAGAATAAGCGGCAGTTCTCCCAGAAGGGCCAGGCTGTACGCGATGTTGCCGGCCGTGCCTCCGAACTTTTCCTTCAGGCCGTTGACCGTAAAGCAAACATTGAGAATATGAAGTTTATCCGGCATGATATGATCAACAAACTTTCCGGGAAAATCCATTATGCGATCATAGGCCAAAGATCCGGAGACGAAAATTTGCATGGTAATACTCCTTATCGAAAACCTTTCAAAATATAATTTTTCTATGAAAGATATTTTCCTTACCGGGGAGCTTCACAATTCTGTAGGGTGGCATTTTATATGCCACCGTTTGCGGTCGGGTGTAAAACCCGACCCTACAATCCAAAACTCACTCTTCGAACTCAAACAGTATGCAACACTCCTTTATCGATGGTGGAATATATGAAATTGACACTTGTGTGTCAATGGGAAATTGCCCCCAAATCTATGTCAGCTTCTTCAATTCTTCTGAAAAGATGTCGTATGTCTTGCTGCCGAAGAGCACAAAGCGGATGAGTTCCATGTCAGCGTGTTCTTGCAGGTAATCTATGGCGGTTGCGAGGGCGATATTGGCCGCTTCGTCAACGGGATAGCCGTAGACACCCGTGCTGATAGCAGGGAAAGAGATACTTTTCAACCCCCTTGCTGAAGCGAGTTTGAGACTTTCCAGATGCGCACTCTTCAGCAGTTTTGCCTCTCCCTTGGTTCCGTCTTTGTATACGGGGCCTACCGTGTGGATCACGTATTTCGCCTTTAAGTTTCCTCCGGTGGTAATAACCGCCTGGCCTGTAGGACACCCTCCTATTTTCCGGCATTCCTCCATGATGGCTGGACCGCCCGCCCTGTGTATCGCGCCATCCACACCGGCGCCCCCGGCGAGCCTTGTATTGGCGGCATTTACAATGGCGTCCGTGCCCTCGTTTGTTATATCACCCTCAACGAGGGATAACACGGATTTGTTTATTTTTACCTCTGTTGCCATAACCTGTTTTCTCCTTTCTGTAACCAATGCTTTGTAAAAACATATCACGAAAACACGAAAGTACGAAAGCGCGAAATAAAAATTTTTCCTGTTTCCGTGCTTTTATGATAGAAGGAAGGCAAAAGACAAAAGACCCTTAGCCTTTAGCCCTTAGCCCTTATGAGCATATAACCAATGAAGATCGATCTCCATATTCATTCGAAAAACGGATCTGATGGCAGGTGGTCTTTGGAGAAGATATTTGCGGAGGCCAACAGAAGAAATATCGACGTAATTTCTATTACCGATCATGATTCCATATACAGTCAGGATGAAGCAAAGGCTCTGGCCGCGGAGTACGGGATCCGTTACCTGACCGGTGTTGAGCTAAATGTCACACTTACACATCCTGCATACAAAGATGGAAAAGGGGTATCCCTTGATTTTCTCGGCTACGGATATGATGCCAATTATAAGCCACTGGTGAAAAAACTCCACGCGGTACGTGAGTTCAGGCAGAAACGGGCGGAGAAAATACTCGAAAACATCAACAGGGAATTTCGAAAGGAAAACCTTAGAGAATTTACGAGCAGGGACATGGAAGAGATTCGGGCAAGTGTTGACGGATCATTTGGGCGGCCCCATATAGCGGACTACATGATTAAGAAAGGCATTGTTTCCGGCAGGCAGGAGGCTTTTGGCAAATACCTTGTAAAGTGTGATGTGCCCAAGATGCCGATGAGTCTGGAAGAAGCTTCGGGATTAATAAGGGGCGCGGGGGGGAAACTCGTGCTAGCCCATCCGGGTGATCCGAATGGAACCTCTCTGGTCTCTTTCACATCTTCTATCGAAGAACAGCTAAGGATCATTAAGGAGGTCATGATTCATTTCATAGACGGTATAGAATGCTGGCATCACAGACATGACAGGGTAACAAGAGAATCATATTTGTCCTTCGCGAGAAGGGAAGGATTAATAGTAACAGGCGGATCGGACTGTCATCAGCAGCCGGTTATCATGGGTACGGTCGATGTGCCGGAATATGTAGCCCAACAGTTCGGTCTTTAAATGTTGAAAACGGGCATGTTAAATGGTAGATGCATGAATAATCCCCCCTGCCCCCCTTTAGAAGGGGGGGGGAAGGGGATTTTTAAGATTTGTTGTATAAGTGTTTGATATGTTGAAGAACGGATTTGAAAAAACCCAGGAAGAGCTGCTGAAGGAGAGAGCGGAGGTTCTCGGTCGGGCCGGGGATATGTTGTCGGCTGCCCTTCGGGAGTTAAATGAGATAGAGAAGGTAATTGATTATAAACTGGAATCTTTTAACAGGCTTCGAGATGACGCGGAACCGGATTATTTGGAGGAAGAAGCGGTCAGGGAGATTAATGCCGAGATAGTGAGATATAACAGGGCAAGGGAATATGCCAAGCTCAGATATTATTACCTTATTGTGATCAGGGAGGCCGTGGGTTTTCGCAGGCATAGACAGGTTGAAGAGATATACAGGATTCCTCCCCAAAAGAAGC
>JADFWA010000389.1 GCA_015222855.1 Pseudomonadota bacterium
ATATTTAAGAGCATGCCCAAAAAAACGAATATAATATACCAGCCCTTAGCATTCTGAATTGCAAAGTAAATACTTTCCCAATCTGCATTTGTTAGAATAAATATACATAAACCAACTGTGATTGTGACTTTGAACCAAAAGAGAAGCCTTTTTGATAGCTTCTTTCTATCTTCATTCCGTTTTATCATTGTCTTAAAATTTACTTATTGGCTTTTTAAAAAAGCGGCAAGGCACGGTAGCTGGATCAACCTTGCCGTAGTCTGGTCACCAGGTAGTCTGAAAGGCGGTGAGCCAGGGCAGCAATGGTCAGACACGGCTGCATAGCACCACCGGTAATAAATACCTCTGAGCCACAGAGGTACAAGTTCTCTGTATCATGAACACGAAGATTTGCATTTACTACACTTGTTTTAGGATTGTCTCCCATTCGGCACGTGCTCTGATGGTGACGCGACCAACTGACCTCGGCTTCGAAGACATCGGTCGCTCCAATTTTTTTATACATACTTAGAATCAGTTCTCGGCAACGCTCAAGAGTTTTCAAATCTTCATCGGAAAAGTTGAAAATTAGATGCGCAATGGGATTGCCAAAACAGTCCATTTTGTCCTTTGATAGGACAACACGATTTGAATCGGATAGCTTCATTTCGATTGTAGCGCCGATATAGAGTGTTGCTTTTCTAAATCGACCGATTATTGAAGCCAAATTCTTTGGAATGTTGGATAATTTCAGCGGCATATTATGATGCGGCAGTAACCAAGCCTGTCTGAAAACAAAGAGGGCACTGCCGAGGCCTTGTTCCCTGAATGTTTCATAAAATTGATGGCTGCGTCCGATTTTATTACTAGGATACAGCGTGCTCTTCGTATGGTTAATCTTAGCATAAAAATTCACTGCCGGATGCTCGTTGAAACAACGCCCCACCCTGTCATAGGTGTTACCGATACCATTTGGACACTGCTCACTGCGTGAACAAAGAAGAAGTCTTGGTGTTTCGATCCCGCCACAGGCAACAACGAAAATTTTGGCGCGAGCGATTTTTTTCTCCCCATTTGGCAGAGTTAGTTCTGCACTTGCAATGCGCCTGTCAGTATTTGGAATAAGACGGGTTACATCCACGCTACTGACAAAAGTACTATGTGGCGAAGCTAAAAAAGCAGGTAGGATTTCTTTCTGTACACGGAAAAAACGAATACTTTTACTGGGCGTTGCAGTGGGCGAATCATCCAATACTACACCTGCTTTTTCGACTATTGCTTTCAATCCTGAAATATCCGTTTTTGACTGAATCCGTAGTGGGTTTTCCCTCGGTGGTGCATATTTTGAGGCATTACCTCCTCGAACGCGCAATGACTTTTCGGCTTTCTTGTAATAAGACTCAAGATCAGCATACGTTATCGGCCACGGATTTTCCTGCGGTGTATAGGGATTTATTTCGAAATCGGAAGGATGAAATCGAGTACACCTGCCAGTCCAGAAATTAGAGGTTCCTCCTATCGCCCGAGCCCTACTGTTCTTCAAAGGGTATTCAGTATTTCCGGTAACCTGATATGCGGCAAGTTCTTTTAGGCGCGAATCGACAATCCATCGCAGTACACTTCCTCCCGATTCTATAATTAACGTTCGAACGCCTTTTTTTACAAGTTCAGTTCCAAGAATTGTTCCGGCTGGACCTGATCCTATAATACATACATCACAGGGTTCAGATGTGTCGAGTGCATCCAAGTTCCGAATTTTGTTGTTTAATATCACGACTACTTTCCTTCCTAACTGTACAGTCCAAAGTTCTCGTAACATAAGGCTATGCTTAGGATTGGCTAATCTTTATGTGTTATCAGCATGAGATTGAGAGATATTATCTTGCAATGTTGATCGTTGTTTTACGATTCTTGCAGGAACACCAACCGCAATAGAATTTTTCGGCACATCTTTAGCGACAACAGAACCTGCGCCGACCACGGCTCCCGGAGCGATGGAAACCCCGTCCAGCACTACTACGCAGGTGCCGAGCCAGGATTTTGAACCAATCCTGATGGGACCCTTGGTATAAGCCCCCTGATCCATGACCGCCTGGCCGGTATCTTCAAAATGATAGGCGCCGGCACTAATATAGCAACCACCTGCGGTTAAGACCGCCTCACCGATGTGAATGCCGCCAAGAGAAACAATGACGGAGTTGCTGCCGATACTGGTTCGTTTGCCCAGCAGGATCGGCCCTGCTTTAGCCTGAATCATGCAATTTCGGTTAATTATGACATTATCTTCAAGAACCAGGCCCTCGGGGCCAGCACCCCGGGCATCAATGAGACAATTGTCGTCGATCGTGACATTATTTCCCAAGACAATTTTATCCGGATGCCGAATTACAACATTACGACC
>JADFWA010000390.1 GCA_015222855.1 Pseudomonadota bacterium
TACTTCAGTTGCATTCTGAACGGATCAAACCATCTGCGGGAGAGCGACTCCAGGCCATTTTCCCTTTGCCCTGTCTGCCTTCGCAAACTTCAGTTCAGTATCGGATTCGATATCGTGGATCGTTACCGCGGGTTGCTTCTCTTTTACCGGAATGTTGGTTTCGATCGCGAAACCGGATGGGTGTCAAACCGTCTGACAAGGATTCTGGGTGATGAAAGTGAAAGATAATTCCCCGAAAGGCAAATACGATCCCGTGAAAAAAGCAGAAGAGATAGCCAGGGTCGTCTGCAGGGATGATCTGAGAAAATACTATCGCTTCCGGCCGGCCAGGTTTTATGGGGGCATCGCCACCGCCGACTGTGTGGGGTGCAGCCTGCGTTGTCTATTCTGCTGGTCATGGCATCAGGTGGTAAATCCCGACCGCTATGGCAAGTTCTATTCACCCCGTCAAGTTGCCGGCAAGCTGACAGGCATCGTCCGTAAAAAGGGGTTTCGTCAGGTGAGAATAAGCGGCAATGAACCGACCATTTCAAGGGAGCATCTGCTCAAGGTTCTCGATCTTGTCCCTAGAGACATCCGATTCATTCTTGAAACCAACGGTATATTGATCGGCCATGACAAGACCTACGCCGAAGACCTGGCCGGGTATGAAAATATTTACGTCCGGATCAGTCTCAAAGGGTGTAATGAAGAGGAATTTTCCGCACTGACCGGAGCGGAGCCCGGGGGCTTTGACCTGCAGCTTCAGGCCCTGGAAAATCTTTCCAGAGCGGGTGTGAAGGTGCATCCTGCGGTAATGGTCAGCTTTTCGCCCCCCGAGAATGTGAAAGCACTCCAAAGGAGGCTTGGGACAATCGACAGAGAATTTGAGGATATCGAGGTAGAGGAACTTGTTCTATACGGCAACGTGGAAAACCGGCTGAAGAGGGCAAAGATAGGATACGATGCAGCTTATTACCCGGATTGCATCCCTCCCGAGCAGGTGTAAAGAGGATCACATCCTGGCATCAGGTGGTAAAACTGGCAAGAATAATCTCCTTCCTTAACCGGATTATAAAAATCAGGAGGCAAACATGCAAAAGATCTTAGTTACCGGCGCTGCAGGACAGATTGGTTCGGAATTAACGATGGTACTGAGAGAAAAGTACGGCAATGAAAATGTTATAGCCAAATTCGTGAGAAAATTCCGGGGACACAATACTAAATTATTCACTGTTTATGTGTTTCCATGGCCCCTTTGGCCCGGGCTTTCTCCGTCGGAGCTGTCTTTTTAACAACTCCTCCAGTTTGTCTATGAATGACACATCTCGCAGGGGCCTGCCGGTCCGCTCATGCTGACGAGGGGAGAATCGGGGACAGCCACTAATTTCTTAACTCTTTGTTACCTCTCATAAATTGCATACAGGAAATCAATATAATAACTCCATAATCAATTTTCAAATTGCATAGATCTGCTTACTGTACGTAACAAAAGGTAATTGACTAATAATTCATTATCGGTCACTATCTATCTGTTTTTCTTGATAAAAGAAGA
>JADFWA010000391.1 GCA_015222855.1 Pseudomonadota bacterium
GGAAAAGGGTATCCTGCAGTTGAAGCGGGATATCTACTTTCAGGACATCTTTTTTCGCCCCGAAAAGGCCGGTAAGCTGTCCGATCTCGCCCGGGAGATGAAGTTGTTCCTCCTCCACGAAGAAAATCTGCTTGAAGAAAATGCACCCATTTTCTCCACCGAAGAGCTGGAAACGATAAGCGGCAGGCTCATCCAGATGAAGGATGTCTGCTGGAGCCTTGAAAAAGACATTCTTGACAACATAGAAAAGATAGTGGCACTCTCCGGGGTTGGTGAAACAAAAGAGGTTTCCCCTGAAGGTTTCAGGAAATACGTAAAAATCAACTTTCTCCTGAACAGTCTGGACAGGCTTGAGATCAGGGGAAGAGACTCGGCGGGGATACAGGTATCCTTTACCCTTGGCGACAATGTCTCTCCTGAAAAGATTCTGAAAACCCTCAAGGAAAATGAGCTGTATGAAGATTTTATAAGGAGAATGAACGGGGGAGACCTGCTAAACGGCTCGATCCATTCCAATGATGGCCATTTCCTGAAAAAAGGCGCGGCTCTCTCCTTCACATATAAAACCGCCTCCATTATCGGGAAACTTGGAAGAAACGTCAGGGAATTGAGGAGGGCCATCAGCTCGGATCGCATCTTCCATCTGTTTGCCAATGAAGAGTCAGGTTTTGAAACCTCATTGGCACATACACGCTGGGCCTCGGTGGGTTCCATTACCGAGGACAACTGCCATCCGATAAATAATTTCACACTTTCATCACCTCAGGACAACCGGCAGACAATAAAGAGCTATCCTCATTACGGCGAGGGAAACTGGTCTATCAATGTCGTGCTGAATGGGGACATAGACAATTATCAGACACTGAGGAACTCTCTTGAATCGGAAGAAAATCTCCTGATAGCCCCGGAATTGACTTCCGATACAAAGATCATTCCCCTGCAGATCGAAAAATATCTCCTGAAGGGACATGATCTTTCGGAGGCATTCAGGCTGGCCGCCGGTGATTTCAAAGGATCACATGCCATCGCCATGGAAAGCAATCTCGAACCCGGAAAGGCCCATCTTGCCCTCAAGGGAAGCGGACAATCCATCTATATTGGTCTGTGTGAAGATAAATATGTCTTTTCTTCAGAGCTTTACGGCCTGGTTGAAGAAACACCCTTTTTCCTGAAAATGGCCGGAGAAAACAACAATGGAGAGTCGGAAACAGAGGGGCAGATATTCATCCTGGATCAGGACTCCCCCGGTGGTCTTTCAGAAATCAAGGCATTACACTACGACGGAACCCCGCTACAAATCACAGAGGACAGTATTCAAAAGGCGGAGATCACAACCCGCGATATCGACCGCGGGAACTATCCCCACTATTTCCTGAAAGAGATTACCGAATCAGCCATCTCCGTGAGAAAGACCCTGAGAGGAAAGTATCGAATTTCCGAAAAGAGTAACGGAAGAAAGGAAGTTGTCTTCAATCTCGGAGAGAATATATTGCCGGAAAAACTGAGAAAGTCCCTCACCCGTGATGAAATCAGACATATTATTATCATAGGCCAAGGCACAGCCGCAGTCGCAGGCACCGCCATTGCCGACGGCCTGACAAGATATCTGAAAGGAACCCGTATAAAAATTGAATCCAAAGCGGCTTCCGAGTTCAGCGGATTTTCCCTTGAGGACAACCTGAGAGATACGCTCGTTGTTGCCATAACGCAGTCGGGCACAACCACGGATACCAATCGTGCCGTAGCCATGGCCTCGGAGCGGGGAGCCGCGATCATTGCCATTGTGAACAGAAGGCAGTCCGATATAACCAGCATGGCGGATGGTGTTTTCTACACGAGTGACGGAAGGGATATTGAAATGTCTGTGGCCTCGACAAAGGCGTTCTACTCCCAGATCATCGCCGGTCACATAATGGCGCTCGGTTTCGCGCAGCTCCTGAAGACCGTTTCCGACGATTTCATTGCCGGAGAGCTAACCGGTCTGGAGCAGGCCTCCGATATGATGAAGAGTGTAATGGGGAAAAGGGAAAAGATTGAGGAAACCGCCCGGAGGTTCGCAAGACAGAAGAAATACTGGGCGGTAGTGGGAAGCGGTCCGAATAAGGCCGCCGCGGATGAAATCAGAATCAAGCTGAGTGAACTGTGTTACAAAACAATATCCTCAGATATTGTGGAAGACAAAAAGCACATAGATCTCTCCGCCGAACCCCTGATCATCGTCTGCGCGGCGGGAAATCCCGGCAACGTCACGGAAGACATCGTTAAGGATGTGGCCATATTCAAGGCCCACAAGGCGGGGGTGATTGTCTTTGCCGATGAGGGTGAAGATCGGTTCAATGAAATTGCCGATTCAGTCATCACGGTACCCGGAGCATCAATGCCTCTGCCTGTTATCCTCAACACCGTGGCGGGACATCTCTGGGGTTACTATGCCGCCTCCATTATTGACGAAGATGCCTCCTTCATCCGGGAGTTCAGAAGCAAGCTGAGCCTGAAAACGGTTGAAGAGGACAGAAAGCATTATTCCATCTATGAAAAAATTGCCGACAAAAATCTCCATATGATTCTGGAGGAATTTTCAACAAAGTTCAACAAGCGCAGGAGCGGCGGGTCCCTTTCACTGATGAACGTGCGGACCGTTTCCGATATTGCCCTCCTTCTTAAATATGCCGCAGGAAAACTGCCGCTGGAGGACTTCACAAGTGATTTTGAAGACGGAAACGGCGCCTCCCCTATCGACCTTCTTGACATCTCCCTGGGACACGCGATAGATGAGCTTTCGAGACCGATTGACGCGATAAGACATCAGGCAAAGACCGTTACCGTGGGAACAAGCAGAAAAGAGGAACTTCGGGGCATACTCTTTGACTTCCTGGCCGAACTCGGGTTTGCAGCGAAGAATCTGCCAAGCAAAGATGTCCCTGTCATCAAGAGGATTCAAAAGGCCATATCTCTGGTCAAGGGATACACGCTGTATGACATTAACAACCTTGACGCAGAGGGGAAACCTCAGGATACCTCAACCATAGCTATAAACAGAAGAGGGGGCATCTCCCTGCAGATGAAATCGAGGGCGGAGGCATCCTCTACCCTGATGGGAACCAAAAAGACCATCGTCAGAACCGGTGAAGTCTATGTGGGTCTCGGAAAATCGGACGGGGCATCCATTGTTACCATGCCTCTTTTGAAAGAAAGGTCCGGCGTAAAAAATCTGCTCCTTATTCATACAGAGTTTAACGAATCTCTGGTACCGGATGAAAGAAAAGAGTCCCTTGGAGACCGGTATTATGACATCAGAAACCTCATTGATGAATATAATCTCCCATGGGATGACAGTTACCTTGAAAGAATTCCCATGGGGATTCTGCTTGGTGAAGCCCCCGAGGTAATCGCCGCTGAGATAAAGAAGTTTCTGGAATGAAAATAGAGTAAGATCAAAAGTTGCATGTAAAAAAGAACTGATATGAAAGATAGGAATCAATCTGAGGATTATAAATGGTTATACGTAAGAGGGTGGATAAAAACCAATTCATAGACAGGCGAGACGCCTGTCCTACTATCAGTATAAGAAGAAAGCAGGTACAAATATGAGAACCAAATTTATTTTCGTGACCGGTGGAGTTCTTTCCTCTCTCGGCAAGGGGCTTGCGGCAGCATCCATCTCCGCCCTCCTTGAGTGCCGGGGGCTAAGAGTTACCAATCAGAAACTGGATCCTTACATCAACGTCGATCCGGGAACCATGAGCCCCTTTCAGCACGGGGAGGTCTTTGTCACGGATGATGGAGCGGAAACGGACCTCGACCTGGGGCACTATGAAAGATTCTCAAGTACCCGTATGGGGAAAAGCAACAACCTGACGGCGGGACAGGTTTACTTTTCCGTCATTTCAAAGGAAAGGAAGGGAGAATATCTCGGGAAGACCGTCCAGGTTATCCCCCATATTACAAACGAAATTAAGGACTACATCAAAACGGCGGCAACGGGCTTTGACGTAGCCATCGTGGAAATAGGCGGGACGGTGGGTGAC
>JADFWA010000392.1 GCA_015222855.1 Pseudomonadota bacterium
CGGCGTAGGAAAAAAGCTTTTTGCTGAGCAGATCCATCTTCATAGCAATAGAAGGGATAAACCCCTTATCCGGGTCAATTGTGCAGCATTACCTGAACACCTCCTCGAGAGTGAATTATTTGGCCATGTTAAAGGTGCTTTTACCGACGCAAGAAGTGACCGTCTTGGACGTTTTGAGCTTGCAGATGGCGGGACTCTTTTCCTTGATGAGATTGGTGACATTCCCGTAAACCTTCAGGCGAAACTACTGCGGGTCATCCAGCATAAAGTATTTGAGAAAGTAGGTTCCAGCGAGCCCACAAGGGTAGATGTTCGGATTCTTGCTGCGACAAATAAAAACCTGGAAGATGCTATTGAAGCCGGTGAATTCAGAAAAGACCTGTATTACCGCCTTAACGTACTGCCATTTTACGTTCCGTCTCTCAGGGACCGTCCGGAAGATATTCCTGCCCTTGCTGATTTTTTTCTGCGCAAAATAAATAGCGAAACGAAGAAACAAATTCACGGTATTTCCTCTTCCGCCATGGAGGCTATGCTCAGCTATCAGTGGCCGGGCAATGTCCGTGAACTGGAAAATGTTATCGAACGTTCTGTCGTTATGTGTAATGATAAATATATTCAAAAAGATGACCTCATCTTGACTTCGGTCCCCGTGTCCGATGAGGACCAATATTCTGAAAAACCCCTCAAGGAGGCTACAACCCTTTTTAAACGCCATTTTATCCGAAGTGTTCTGGAACAGCATAAGTGGAAACAGACTGATGCCGCGCAAGCCCTTGGGATACAACGTACATACCTGTCAAGATTAATAAAAGAATTGGATATTAGAAGATAAGGAGAAATCATTGACTCATGAACCGACACCAAAAGAATTATTTTTAAAATCACTTGCGTCCTTTGTGCACCGTTTCAAGGTACCGTTAATCTCTGTTCTTGGTGCCCTCTTAGTCGGCTTAATTGCTTTGGGTATTATCGGTGAAATTCGCAGGAACCGGCTCGAAACATCTACTATTGCGATCGAAGCCATTCAGAGGGACTTTGAAAGATGGAAACTTGAAAGTGATTCTGACGCGAAAAAAGCATTAGAATCATCCATAATAGCGAATACTGAAGAAATCCATAGCAAATGGCAGGGTTCCTACGCCAACCAAAGGGCCTATTTCATCCGAGCGGAACTTGCGTATGAGTTATCAGACTGGGAAGCTGCTGTAGAGAATTGGGCCTTGCTTGCAGAAAATTTTCCGGATAGTTATCTGGCTCCGGTCTCCCTTATGAATAGTGCCGCGGCCCTTGAGGAAATGGAAGATTTTACAAGTGCTGTAAAAACTTATCTTAAGGTCGCGGAGGAATATTCAAACCGTTCTCCCGACGAAGCAAAAGACTTTTTCAGCGCGGGAAGGGTAAACGAGGCTTTAGGTAATCAGGAAGCCGCTATTGCCCATTATAATAGTCTTATTGATAAGTTTCCTTCCAGTGATTGGACAAAACTTGCAAGAGACCGTATAATTTACCTGCAAGCAAAGGAAGATTAAACCGGCTATATGCCGGTTTTTCAATAACCTGCAAAAAAGCTTTGCGGAGTGGCGTATGGCATCAAAAAAGCGTAAAAAAATCCTGGAGACCAGATACTTCGGTCTAATCATCGGAGTACTGGTCATCTTTCTTTTCTTCTTCATCTCAGAGTCAACAAATATTATCCAAAACCTTGAGCTGAATATGCTCGATCTCTATTTCAAGTATAAAGATATATCCTCAAAGCAGAAATTACAGGAAGGGGTCAGTATCGAACGGAGGAATCCGAAGATATCGGAGGACATTCTCATCGTTGGAATAGATTTCAACACCCTGAGCAAATTTGGCAAATTCCCTTTTCCGCGCTACCGCCATGCTGATTTGCTGAACTCTTTTACCAGAATAAAAAATCAAAATGAACGGGAACTTTCGATTTTTCTTGATCTCTTTTTCATTGAACCGGATAAAAAGAGCTGGGACGATGCTCTCATGATCGAAGCAATGAAAAACAACGGCCGTGTATTTCTTGAAACCGTATTGGATGAAAATCCAGCTCCCGCCGGTCTGGATGAAGAGTTTTTTAGCCGTCAACATATACTGTATGAAAATGATGGGGAAATTAGGAATATCAAAGGTAATTGGGAAGACCTTCACGCCTTCCTGGGTGTCCAGTCACCACTGAAACCCTATGCTGGGGCTGTAGCCGGGTACGGACATGCCAACTACCACGAAGATTTTGATCAAACCTACCGAAGACAACCCCTTATTGCCAAATCATCGGAACTTATCGCTCAATATAGATTTGACTCCCTCATTCCGGATATGCCTCTGGCCAGGGATAATTTCGAACGCCTTGTATGGGAAGATAAAAAGGGGAAATCCTATAATTTACCCTATCCCCTGACACAGAAGGATATAGATGATCTCGCCATAGAACTGGAACATAATGCCCCTTTGCGGCACATAGATAATGATGATGATGGGGTGCCTGATGATTCCTACTATGTTATCCGAAAGTACCGGGACCATTTTGTTCCCGCCATCACCCTTTCTCTTGCTCTCGAGTATTTTCATAAGACCCTCGATGATATCGAAATTGTGCTTGGAGAGCATATTTATATCCCGCATCCTGAGTATTTCGATACGGAGCAGAATTCCTGGGTCCCTTATGAAGTCATCGAAAAAGAGGCGGAATACGATGAAGAGGGGCAGCTGATTGCTGAAAGTGAGAAAAGGATTGTCAACGAGATTACCATTCCCATAGATGAAAACGGACTTATGCTTATTAACTTTATGGGTCCACCTTCCGTTGCTGAGCCCGATGGCTGGAAAACCTACCCGATTAGATCTTATTCCGGTTATGCCGCAAACCCGCCGGGGAAAGATCCGGCAAGATGGCCCCCTACAAAGGCTGTTGGGAACAAGATTATCATGGTTGGTGCTTTCGCAAGGGGAATAGCGGCTGATGAAAAAACTACCCCGCTGGGGCTGATGTATGGAGTAGAAATACATGCAAACGCTCTGAACACCATCCTTATGGATAATTTCATTAGAAATGTACCTCAATGGGCAGATATCATCGTGCTTGCAGGTCTGGTAATGATTGTGGCTTTCATGACAAGCCGTCTTTCTACCGTATGGTCACTCGTTGTTACTCTTTTTCTCATACTCGCACTCTTCATTTCTATTACAATAATTTTCGACCAGAAAGCCCTCATCATCTCCTTTACCAACCCGGCGATTGCGGCCTTCTTCTCCTTCCTTACTATAGTTGTCTACCGGGCAATGACCGAAGAGAAGGACAAGCGGCGTATTCGCAATATATTTGGTAAATATGTAAGCCCCAAGGTTGTTGATCAGATCCTGTTGAACCCTCCTGAACTCGGAGGTGTTGACAAAGAATTAACCGTTTTCTTCTCAGATATCAGGGGTTTTACAACCCTTTCCGAGAGCTTAACCCCTCAGGAATTAGTAAATCACCTGAATGAATATCTAACCGCGATGACCGATATAATTCTCGAATATCAGGGAACCCTGGATAAGTATGAAGGGGATGCTATTATGTGTTTCTGGGGCGCTCCGGTACCTCAGCAAGACCATGCCTTGCGTGCCTGTAAATCAGCATTAAAACAGATGATAAGACTGAAAGAACTCAATAA
>JADFWA010000393.1 GCA_015222855.1 Pseudomonadota bacterium
GTGTCGGGAAGGATGCAGAAACCATCGGAATCAACAAATCTTTCTGGTCGAATACATACTACCCGCTCTATTATAATTTTTTCTCTCACCTCGGCTTTAAGGTTCAACTCTCCGACACCTCGGAACAGGATGGAATGAACCGTAAGGGGGCTCCATTCTGTTATCCTGCTGAAATTTCCCACGGCTATCTCGGAGGTCTGCTGGAAAAGACTCCTGACTACCTCTTCCTCCCGCAGTTCAAGGGAAATTATGTGGAAAACGCACCCGAAAACTGTTCAACCTGTCCCCTCTCCCAGGCTGAACCATACTATCTCGCGTCCGCGTTCAAGGATCATGAAACATACCGGGATCTCAAAATAAAAGGGAGGATACTGTCACCCGTTATCGATTTCTCCGGGGGACACGAAGAGGCGGAGGACGTCTTCATATCAATGGCAAAAAAACTGGGTATAGGTAAAAACAAGGCCAGCCTGGCGTATAAGGAAGCGCTGAAGGTGCAGGAGATGGCATTTAATGAAATGAAGGAAGAGGGCAGAAAGGCACTTTCCGAACTTGAAGCCGATCCGGATATGACCGCCATTGTTGTTTTCGGAAGATCATATAACGCGTTCGTATCCGAAGCCCACATGGGCATTCCCAATAAGTTCGCCTCGCGCGGGGTCAAGGTTATCCCCTTTGAGTTTCTCCCGCTGAAAGATGAGCCGGTACATGATCACATGTACTGGTCCGCGGGGCAGTCAATTCTCAAGGGTGCGAGCTACCTGAAAAAACATCCCCAACTCTTTGGATGCTATATTACCAATTTTTCCTGCGGTCCCGACTCCTTCCTCGTCGGATATTTCCGGAATCTGATGGGTAAAAAGCCTTCCCTGACTCTGGAGCTTGACAGTCACGTCGCGGATGCGGGGCTGGAAACCAGGATCGAGGCGTTTATGGACATCGTCAAAAGCTACCGAGAACTGGAAAAGGACAGAAAAACTGTCGACGCGCCGGATAATTTCGTCCCCGCAAAGGTAAACCAGCGAATATTCACAGACTCATCCGGAAAGGAACATTCTATCTTCGACCCCCGGGTTCATCTAATCTTTCCATCAATGGGCAAATTCCCAACCGAAACCCTTGTCGCCACATTCAATAGTATCGGTTTACGTACATCGGCGCTTCCGCCCGCCGACGAGGAAGCGCTCAGAATCGGCAAAGGGAATACCACCTGTAAAGAGTGCCTGCCGCTGCTCCTGACAACGGGAAGTCTCTTGAAGTATCTAAAAGACAGAGAGGACAAAGATGAGCTGGTAATCTATTTTATGCCCACCGCTGCGGGTCCATGCCGGTTCGGCCAGTACAGCGTCTTTATCAATGACCTGATTGCAAAGCAAAAGATAGAAAATGTCGCCCTCTTTTCCCTTTCAGCCGAAAACAGCTATAGCGATCTCGGAGAAAATCACCTTACATTGAAGCTCTGGGCCTGTGTCGTCATTTCAGATATCATGAGTGATATTTACTCCGCCGTGCTGACCAACGCCATTGACACGGATTCGGCAATGAATATCTTCATGGAAGAATACGGGGGAATAATAACGGCGCTGGAAAAGGGATCGGACTTCAAGGAACTGACGAAGGTACTTGAGGCGGTATCGAAAAACCTGAAAAAAATCCCAATGAAGAGGTCCATTGAAGAGACACCGTTTGTTTTGCTCACAGGGGAGATCTTCGTCCGTAATGACGATATCTCGAGACAGTTTATCGTGGAAAAGCTTGCCCGAAAGGGGTTCGCGACAAAGGTCTCCAGCACCACTGAGTGGATTTACTATACGGACTGGTGTTTTAAAAGCGGTCTGTCAAGCGCCCATTTTGGATGGAAGGAAAAATTATCGTTATCTTTCAGATCAAGAATTATGAAGAAATATGAAAGCGCGTTTAAGAAGATACTGGCAAAGTCCGGCCTCCTTCAATACAGACTTGAAGACGTAGACCACCTGATTTCTCGCACAAGCCACCTCATAAACCCGGAACTCATAGGCGAGGCCATTCTGACGACCGGTGCGTCAATAAATGAGGCGCTGGATTATTACTGCGGGGTCATCGCCATAGGACCGTTCGGCTGTATGCCCAACCGCATATCGGAAGCCATTCTGACGAGGGAGATGAACAGAGAGGGGAAAATGACAACGGGAAACAACAGCAAAAGGATACTGAACCTCCTTGATAAAATCCAGGATATCCCCTTTCTGGCTATCGAAAGTGACGGAAACCCCTTTCCTCAGATCATCACGGCAAAACTGGAAACCTTCTTGCTGCAGACAGAAAGAGTGCATGAGAAAATGCGGAAATTGGTTTAATTGGTTTTATTGGCTCTATTAGTTCTGTTGGTTAACCAATGAAACCAATTCGTAACTACTCAGGTTATCGGGTTCACGGTTCAAGGTTCACGGTTGGCTACTTTGCGCTTTTCATATTTTTTGAGATAGTTAATGAATCCACGAATGGCAGTCCCGCTGCTGCGGGA
>JADFWA010000033.1 GCA_015222855.1 Pseudomonadota bacterium
ATGAGAAATTTTTCGCAAGGTCAAGGAAGGCGAAGATTTTAACCGCAGGAATACACTCCCGTATTTTGAGGATTAAAATCTGAACCTGATGCAGAGATTGCGGAAAATAGCCATTCCCGGACAGCCTCCTAAGCGATTCACCATTACGGACAGGCGGGACGCCTATCCTACTGTGTTGGAAGGGTCAATCTCTATTTTGTGGTCCGAGAAAACGATTGACAAAATTTATACATGATAATAACATGTTGTGTTTATAAAGCGAATGACTATTTGCATTTTCCGGAGGATAATACATTGGAGAGGACTTTGATTACAGGAGGAGCGGGTTTCCTCGGGAGCCATCTCTGTGATTATTTTATCGCAAAGGGGCATTATGTGATCTGTATGGACAACCTCCTGACGGGAGATATGGACAATATCGCGCATCTTTTCGGGAATGAAAGATTTGCCTTTGTAAAGCATGATGTGACCGATTTTATCTATGTGGAGGGAAAGGTGGACAATATCCTCCATTTTGCCTCTCCCGCGAGCCCCATAGACTATCTCAAACTCCCCATTCAGACCCTGAAGGTGGGTTCTCTCGGCACCCACAAGGCGCTGGGTCTGGCCAAGGAGAAGGGGGCAAGATTTCTTCTGGCCTCCACATCGGAGTGCTACGGAGATCCCCTGGAACATCCCCAGTCGGAGGATTACTGGGGGAATGTCAATCCTGTCGGTCCACGCAGTGTCTACGATGAAGCGAAAAGATTCGCGGAGGCGCTGACAATGGCCTATCACAGGTATCATGGCATTGACACGAGAATCGTGAGGATATTTAATACATATGGCCCAAGGATGAGGCTGGATGATGGACGGGCGCTTCCTACCTTCATGGCGCAGGCCATGCGTGGGGAGGACATAACCGTTTTCGGCGACGGCAGCCAGACACGCAGTTTTTGTTATGTTGACGATATGGTTGAAGGGATATTCAGGCTTCTCAATTCCAGCGAGGTCAACCCTGTCAATATCGGCAACCCCGGTGAAATGACCATACTGGAATTTGCCGGAAAGGTTGTGGGTCTGTGTGGTTCGAGGAGCAGAGTAGTTTTTAAGGATCTTCCGGTAGATGATCCTAAAGTAAGGAGGCCCGACATTACAAAGGCGAGGAAGATACTCGGATGGGAGCCGAAGGTCCGGCTTGAGGATGGATTGAAGCTGGTTTTAGAATATTTCAGAGGGAAAACGGCGTGATATTCGTTACGGGCGGCGCGGGCTATATCGGTTCACATGTGGTCAAGCTCCTTGGAGAGAAGGGCTGCGACATAATAGTATATGATAATCTTTCCAGGGGTCATCGTGAGATGGTTACCTCCGGCGAGTTTATCGTGGGGGATATTTCGGATAAGGATCGGCTGCTGAAGATTTTCAGAGATCATGATGTAGATACGGTCATCCATTTCGCGGCGGACAGCCTTGTTGGTGAATCTGAGGAAGACCCGCACAGGTACTACAGCAACAATGTCGCGGGCGGTATCAGTCTTCTCGGAGCCATGCTGGAGGCCGGAGTCAAAAAAATCGTGTTTTCCTCCAGCGCTGCGGTTTACGGGGAGCCGGAAAGGGCGCCGATTGAAGAGGATCATCCGACTGTCCCGACGAATGTGTACGGGAACACAAAGCTCATTTTCGAAAATATCCTGAAAAAATATTCCTCAACCTATGGTCTTGGCTTTGTATCTCTTAGATACTTCAACGCCGCAGGGGCTGATCCTGAAGGGGCAATCGGTGAAGACCATTCTCCCGAGACGCATCTGATACCTCTCATACTGGACGTTGTCCTGGGAAGAAAGAAGGAGATAGTCATCTTCGGGACCGATTACGATACACCGGACGGGACCTGCATCAGGGATTATATCCATGTAAATGACCTGGCGGAGGCCCACATCCTTGCCCTGAAGCATTTAGAAAACAGTCCTGCATCAGCCATCTATAACCTCGGGAACGGGAAGGGGTTTTCGGTGAGAGAGGTTGTAGGAGCGGTTGAAAGGGTTACTGGCGCAAAGGTTTCCGTTGTTGAGGGAGACAGGAGAAAGGGAGATCCCGCGAGATTGGTGGCAAGCTCCGAAAAGATAATGAGGGAGCTGGGGTGGAGACCGGCGTATGCCGGTCTGGATGTGATTGTCAAGACGGCCTGGAGATGGCATAAAAGGAGATTCGGCGGCAAATGGTAAAAAGGATTGTGGGTAAAAAAAGAGCCTTGGAGATAATTGACAATTTCCCCATGTCAAAGGTTCTGGTAGTGGGGGATTTGATGGTTGATCAGTTTATCTGGGGGAAGGTCTCCCGCATATCCCCGGAGGCGCCTGTTCCTGTCGTTGAGGTTACCTCGGAGAATTTCCTACTCGGCGGTTCTGCCAATGTATTGAATAATATATCCTCTATGGGTGGGAATGTTCATGTAACGGGCATTATAGGTTCTGATGATATGGGGAGGTTGTTGACAGACAAGCTGAGGAAGATGAATGTCGATACCGGGGGTGTTATAGTGGAGCATGACCGCCCCACCACCGTGAAGACAAGGATTATAGCCCATCATCAGCAGGTGGTGAGGTTTGACAGGGAAAACAAGCAGTCTGTAAGTCTGGATAGTGTTGAAAAGATGGTGGAGTATGTTGAGACGATAGGAGATCTGGGTGCAATTGTCATTTCGGATTACAGCAAGGGTATCGTCTCGAAAAGGCTGTTAAAGGGGGTCAGTGAGGTAATATCCGGCAGGGATATTGTTGTCTGTATCGACCCGAAGCAGAACGATTTTTCCCTCTATCAGGGCTTTGATGTGATAACGCCCAATCACCATGAGGCCGGACGCGCCCTCGGTATGGAGATTGTCAGCGAGGATGATCTTATCAATGGAGGCGAAACACTTCTTGAGAGGTTCGGCTTCAAGGCTGTGCTTATAACCAGAGGTGAGGATGGGATGAGCCTCTTTGAAAATGGCGCCAAAAATACTCATATTCCCACTGTTGCCAGGGAGGTCTTTGATGTGACCGGTGCCGGCGATACGGTGGTAGGTGTCTTTGCCCTCTGTATGGCCGCCGGGGCGACATTCAAGGAGGCCGCGGTGCTCGCGAATCATGCCGCCGGTATTGTGGTGGGAAAGGTGGGAACAGCCACCGTTTCGCAGGAAGAACTCAGAAAGATGTTGTGAGTAACTACTCAGGTATGAGTAGTTACAAGGCACAAAGTGCCAAAGGCACAGAGGCACAAAGAAAAAAAGAAAAACAGTTTTATTGGTTCCATTGGTTTCGTTTGTTAACCAATAGAACTAATAGAACCAATTAAACCAATAGAACATATTTACTTTGTGCCTTTGTGTCTTAGTGGCGGATTAGTTACTTATGAGTAAACCGAAAAGGCCGGAGCCGGTAAAGCTGATATCGAGTATATTCTCTCCAGACAAGGATCTGCTGGCGGAGATATTGAAAGAGTTGTCGAAAAAATATGGGAGAGCCGATTTTATAAGCGAGTTTATACCATTTGACTATACCGATTATTACGCAAAGGAGATGGGGCAATCCCTGGTCAGGAGATTTGTTTCATTCGAGGAGCTGATGAGGCCGGAGTCCCTCCCGGAAATCAAGGCCTTTACCAACGGCATTGAGGAGAGGTTTTTAAACGGCGGCAAACGGAAAGCGAACATAGATCCGGGCTATATATCCAAATATCACTTGATACTTGCCACGGGGAAGAGTTACGCGCATCGTCCCTATTTGAGGGACGGCATATATGCCGATTTGACTCTGATTTACAGGGATAAGACCTTTCAGCCGCTTGAATGGTCTTACCCCGATTACGCCGGGAAAAATATCATAGGGATGTTTAACAGGATAAGGGAAAAATATCTTTTGCAGTTGAGAGAGGAGAAATATTCTAAATGATAAGAAGCATGACGGGTTACGGCAGGGCGGAATCTGTCCTGAAGGGTGAAAAGCTGGTTATTGAGATCAGGTCAGTCAACCATCGCAGTCTGGATATTAATCTTCGTCTTCCGGGCATACTTTTACCGCTGGAAGCGGAGATTAAAAAGAAGATAAGCGAGAGATTTTTCAGGGGCAGGGTAGATGTAAGTGTTAAGTTAAATCCCGAAGGTCTGAGTCTTGAAGATGAAGGGAAGTTTGATTTGAATCTTCCCCTCATTCGCAATTACCATTCCTTGTTAACCCGGATGAAGCAGGAACTTGACCTGAAGGGTGAAATAACCCTGGATATGATTGCCGGGCTTAGGGGTGCCATTGTTCCATCTGAAGTTGAGCTTGATATGGAGGCTGCATGGGAAGAAATTGAAAAGACCCTTGATAATTCTATTGATGCGCTGATTGAGATGAGGGAGAAAGAGGGGGAGGTTATCTACAGAGATTTTCTGTCACGACTCGACATTATTAAGGATTGTCTCAATTCTGTAAAATCAAGAGCTCCCCAGGTCGTCCTTGAATATGAAAAGAGGCTTTCGGAGCGCGTAAAGGAGCTGACAGAGGGTATAGAGATTGATGAGTCAAGATTGTGTCAAGAGGTTGCGATCATGGCCGAAAAGAGCGACATTACCGAGGAGATCGTGCGTTTTGAAAGCCATATCGGTCAATTCCATGATATGCTGGAGGGCAGTGGCGCCGTGGGGAGAAAGATGGATTTTTTACTTCAGGAAATGCACAGGGAAGTAAATACCATAGGTTCCAAAAGCTATGATACAGAGATATCTTCCAGGGTGATAGAACTCAAGAACGAACTTTCCAGGGTAAGAGAACAGGCGCAGAATGTTGAGTGAGTCAAGCTATCGGCTAAAGCCGATAGCTTGAGGCACAGAGGCACAAAGTAACAAAGGCACAAAGACTGCCGACATTGTCATTCTG
The DNA here is from genome assembly GCA_015222855.1 of Pseudomonadota bacterium. Taxonomy (GTDB): domain Bacteria; phylum Desulfobacterota; class Syntrophia; order Syntrophales; family JADFWA01; genus JADFWA01. Next base: position 4,884 of record JADFWA010000033.1, read on the forward strand.
AATTTATACTGAAACAAGTTCAGCACGGCGTTTCAGAATCTCTTACAGAATTCAATAAGACCCTGAAACAAGTTCAGGGTGACACCTCTGCGTCTTTGTTACTTGAGTAGTTACTATGAATAAGCTTAAAAAAATAATAAGACATCGCTACGAATTACCTAATGAGATTGCTGGATTAGGTTATGATATTAAGCGATTGAGGGAGCAAGGCAAAGATCCTTCAGAACTCGAAAGGATTCGTGAAAGCAAGAAAAAAGAGCTAATAGAGTTAGATAGAGAACTTCGTCCTGTTGGTGAGAGACAAGGAATCTTCATTGTGGTATCCGCCCCTTCCGGTGCCGGCAAAACTACCATCTGCAAAGAGGTTTTGAAGATGTTGCCGAATGTACGATTTTCGATATCTTATACCACAAGACCCCCTCGTCCCGTAGAAGAGGATGGCAAGGATTATCATTTTATTTCCGATCCTGAGTTCAGGAAGCGGATATCGGAAGGGGAATTTGCCGAATGGGCCGAAAACTACGGGTATCTGTATGGGACGTCCGGGAAAACGATGGAAGATTTTTTAGAGAAGGGCTATGATATTATACTGGATATCGATCCGCGGGGCGCGAAGGAATTGAAGGAAAACCACCCCGGTGGTATCTTTGTATTTGTCCTTCCACCCTCGATCGATGTCTTGAAGGAAAGGTTGAAAAATAGGGGGTCTGAAAAGGATGATGTAATGAAACTTCGTTTTAAGAAAGCAATGGATGAAATAAAAGAGATTGTCTGGTATGATTATGTGATTATTAATGACGATCTGAATTCCGCTATTGATAATTTAAAATCTATATATGTGGCGGAGAAGAGCAGAAGGGAACGGCTGACAGAGAAGATAAAGGATTTTATGTAGTAGCTGAATCGTAAGCGTTTAGCCTTGTGAGTTTTTCGGGCGGGGATAAACCCCGCCCCTACATGACTTGTATTTAACTTTGAACTCGGAACTCAGAACTCAGAATTAAACACTGGAGGTAGTAAATATATGGCAAGAATTACCGTTGAAGACTCTTTGAAAAAAGCAGAGAACAGATTTGGCCTTGTGTTGCTGGCGTCTCAAAGGGCAAAACAGTTGCATAAAGGCTCGGAGGTACTTATTGAGGGCACCAACAACAGGGAGGTTGTAACCGCCCTCAGAGAGGTTGCCGCCGGAAAGGTTGCATACGCCCGTCCTGAATTTCTTCATGTGAAGAAAGAGGATGTGGAATTGATAGAAACTTCTGAAAGTGCGCGGGACTCGGCGGAGCATAAAGATGAAGAAGAGGCGTAAGGCTGCAGTATGCTCCGGGAGTATTCTCAGGTGAAAGAAAACTTGAATGAAAACGCGAAGAAGAGGTTAATATTTGCCCTCGATATTGGTGAGGATATTGACGGGGTATTGAAGTGGGCCGGACTCCTTAAAGATCATGTTGGGATGTTCAAGGTGGGCAAGGAAGCCTTCACCAGTTACGGCCCCGAAATTGTTTCAAGAATAAGAAAAATGGGAGGAAAGGTCTTCCTCGACCTGAAGTTCCATGACATTCCCAATACCGTTTGCAGGGCGGCTGAGTCGGCGGTGAAACTCGGTGTTTCCATGTTTAACATCCATGCTCTCGGCGGGAAAAAGATGATGGAGGAGACGGTCACCTCAATCAAGAAAATGGCGGAGCAGTCCGGCGCCTCCATGCCCGTTATCCTTGCTGTGACCGTTTTAACCAGTCTGGGTGACGATGATCTTGAGATGTTGGGATTTAACGGAACGACGGAAGAGATTGTCCTGAATCTGGCGAGAACTGCCCGTGATGCCGGCGTTTCCGGGGTTGTAGCATCCGCCCGTGACGTGACTTCCATAAGGGAGGCATGCGGGGAGGATTTTATAATAGTGACACCCGGTATCAGGGGAGGCATGAAGATAGCGGGTGATGATCAGAAAAGGACATTGACTCCCAAGGAGGCCATAAAAATGGGGGCAGATTTTATCGTCGTCGGCAGACCGATAATAATGGCCGATGATCCCGCCCGCGCGGCCGATGAAATTTGTAAGGAGATTTCCGAGGGGCTTGATAATAGGCGAAAGGCGAAAGGCTAAGGGTGAAAGGCTAAAGGTAAGAGGCGGTGGAATTATATCAATTTATAAAGAGAGATTTTCCTTTACCTTTTGCCTTTGACCCTTAAACTTAACCTTGAAAAGAGATATCATGCAGATTATCTATGGCGTAAATCCCGTATTGGAGGCCCTCAAAAGTGATGGCGGTGGGATAAAGAAGATAGTTGTGGCCAGCGGCAGAAGCGGGGAAAATGTCAGAGAGATTCTGAAGCTGGCGGGACAAAAGGGGATCGATGTAGAGTTTGAGGAAAGGGAATATCTGAAAAGGCTTACCGGAGGGAAATCTCATCAGGGTATCGTCTGTCTGTGTAAAGAATATTCCTATAGCGGTATAGATGAGATTATTGAGAATCGTTGTGGATCATTTAAAGACAGTCTGATTCTCATTCTTGATGGTATTACAGATCCTCAAAATCTGGGTTCGCTGATAAGGACTGCCCATTGTTGCGGGGCCAATGGCGTTATTATTCCTGAAGATCGTGCGGCATCCGTCACTCCGGCTGTTATGAAGGCATCCGCCGGTGCTGCTCAGCATATTCCGATTGCCAAGGTAGTAAATATATCCAAGACCATTGATTACTTGAAGGAAAAAGGGTTCTGGATATACGGGGCCGATGCCGATGCCGGTCAGGGTCAAGATGTATATTCTTTTGACTATGATGGTCATATCGGCCTTGTGATGGGAAGCGAAGGAAAAGGGATCAGGCCGCTTGTCAGGAAAAAAAGCGACTTTTTTGTTTCCGTACCGATTATGGGGAAGATTGACTCACTTAACGTATCGGTTGCTGCGGGAGTCATACTCTATGAGATGGTTCGCAAGAGGTTTGTATGAAAGGCTAAAGGCAAAGGGTTAAAGGCTGAAGGCAAAAGGCTGAAGGCTAAAGGCTAAAGGTTCCTTCCTTTCGCCCTTCGCCCTTAGCCTTTAGCCTTTCTTTGTCGTGATCGAAGGCGTGTACCATTAACTTTAGCTTACTTTAGTTACTTAAATTTGAGGTTTAATCATGCCGATATATTTATGGCAGGCGCGTACAAAAAAAGGGGAGATGAAGAAGGGTGAGATGGATGTTGTGGATGAGGCCACTGCCAGGGCACACCTTCGCCGGCAGGGACTCAGACCCGATCGTATAAAGAAGAAGCCCAAGGATCTGTTTGAAAATATTGCCTTTCTTCAGCCGAAGGTGAAAGAAAAGGATGTGGTGATATTTGCCCGCCAGTTTTCCACAATGATCGACGCGGGTCTTCCCCTCATGCAGTGTCTGGACATACTTGGTTCCCAGGAACCTAATAAGACATTCGCCAAAATTATCATGTCTGTAAAAGATGATATAGAAGGGGGCTCCACTCTTACGGACGCGCTGAAAAAACACCCCAGACTGTTTGACGAGCTCTTTGTAAATCTGGTTGACGCCGGTGAAGTCGGTGGAATACTCGATGTAATCCTCGCCCGCCTTTCGGCCTATATGGAGAAGGCGATGAAGTTGAAGAGTAAGGTTAAGGGAGCGATGACCTACCCCGCCAGTGTCCTTGTGATCTCCATAGGGGTTGTCGCGCTGCTTTTGATTAAGGTAATCCCTGTCTTTGAAAACATGTTTACAAGTATGGGGGGCACATTGCCTGCCCCGACACAGTTTCTCATCAATGCAAGTGAATTTACGCAGCATTATATTCTATATATAATAGGCGCCGTGGTTGTTTTTGTATTTGCCTTCAGGAGATATTACCGTACCGACAAGGGGAGGCTCACGGTGGATACTCTGATATTGAAGGCGCCGGTTTTCGGTCCACTTCTAAGAAAGGTTGCCGTGGCGAAATTTACCAGGACACTTTCTACCATGGTAAGCAGCGGGGTTCCGATCCTCGAGGGACTTGATATTGTAAGCAGAACAGCAGGAAACAGGGTAGTGGAAAATGCCCTGGTGGAAACGAGAAAGAGTATTAGTGAAGGTAAGACGATAGCTGAACCGCTGTCAGAGTCCGGGGTTTTTCCTCCCATGGTGGTTCAGATGATCGGTGTGGGTGAAGCTACCGGGGCGCTTGACACGATGCTTTCCAAAATCGCGGATTTTTATGATGATGAAGTGGATGCTGCGGTTGATAACATGACTGCGCTGCTTGAGCCGTTTATGATGGTTTTCCTGGGGGGAATCGTGGGGGGAATGATAATTTGCATGTATCTTCCTATTTTCCAGATGGCCTCGGTGGTGGGCTAAATAGAAAATAAAGTGGTCGGGATGGCGAGATTTGAACTCGCGACTCCTGCGTCCCGAACGCAGTGCCCTACCAGACTGGGCCACATCCCGACAGAAGCTCTGACTATATAATTTGCCCCCAAATGTCCATAAAAAAATGAAAAATGCCGGAATATTCGCTAAAGTAGCATCATGGCTTGTTTCAGGCCAAAGTTCATGATATTGAGGAACCGTAGCAGGCGTACAGGAAGAGAGGAATAGGCGGAGTGATAATATACGACCTTAAG
>JADFWA010000394.1 GCA_015222855.1 Pseudomonadota bacterium
CCTCTGACCCCTCTGACCCCTCTGACCCCTCTGACCCCTCTGACCCCTCTGACCCCTCTGACCCCTCTGACCCCTCTGACCCCTATGTCTCCTATGTCTCAGTTATATAAAGTCATCTACATCGCCTTTACCGGCCCTGATAACCTCAGGCATGTCATCCAGCAGGCTTATAATGCTCGATTGTTCCGTGCCCAATATGTCTCCGTCGATAACCAGGTCTACGCAATGTCCAAGTTTTTTCTCGATCTCAAACGGGTCGCTTAATATCTCGCCCTCTTCCGTCGTTACACTGGTGCTTATGATGGGATGTCCTAACTCCTCGGCAAGGGAAAGGCAGATCCTGCTGTCCGGAACCCTGATTCCCGTTGTTTTTCTCTTTGGCAGCAGGATCTTAGGGACGAGTCTCGACGCCTCGAGTATGAAGGTATAAGGGCCGGGCAACAGGCGTTTCATTGTTTTGTAGGCGTAATTTGTTACCTGGGCATATTGGCTTATATCCTTGAGATCCGCGCAGATAAAGCTGAAGGGTTTTTTCCTGCTTCTACGTTTGATCTCATAGATCTTTTCGATTCCTTTCTTGTTCAAAAGGCTGCACCCGATTCCGTATACGGTATCGGTGGGGTAAATAATTATTCCTCCATCCCGCAATATCTGAACAGCCCTTCTGATCAATCGCGGCTGGGGATTTTCGTTGTTGATTGACAGTATCATAATTCTTTCTGAATTCAGGATTCGACTAATTATTTAATATATCAGAAATAATGGAGTTTATCAATGAACTTATTGTGTTTTGCTGTCTGAACACATATAATCTTAAAAGTTGAATTTTCTTGAGGATGCTTACTGCCGCTGATATACCAAATATTCCATTCTCGCCGATCAGGTTAGTTTAGATTATCATAGAGGAGTGAAATAATGCCATATTCGAGATTGGTTGAAGCGATGAGCAAGCCGGGGTTTTATCCCCACATGCCTGATAGTGTTGAAGTCATACAGACCCACATATCCTATATTTTCATCGCTGGAGACTATGTATACAAGGTGAAGAAGGCCGTTGATTTCGGGTTCCTCGATTTCACCACCCTTGAGAAAAGAGAGTATTACTGTAATGAGGAACTGAGGCTGAACAGAAGGCTGGCCCCGGAGACATATCTTGATGTGGTTGAAATTGGCGAGGATGATAATGGTAACCTCATTCTGGAAAATGGGGGCAAAATCATAGAATATGCCGTAAAGATGAAAAAACTGCCCCGGGAAAGGATGCTCGGCACACTCATTTCTGAAGGAAAGGTCGATACCTCTGTTATGGATGCGGTTGCCCGAAAGCTGGTTGATTTTCACGGGCGTGCCGCCACGGGTGGTGAGATAGACCTTGTCGGCGGGGTTGATATGATCCGTAAAAATCATGATGAAGATTTTGAGCAGACAGAACGCTATATAAATATCACCATTCCTGAAAGCAGCTACCGGTTTATAAAGTCTTATATATACCGCTTCATGGAGAGACATGATTCCCTTTTGAAGAAAAGGGTTGCCGACCATAGGATCAGAGACTGCCATGGAGACCTCCACCTCGACCATATCTGCGTCACCGATGATGATGTTCTGATTTTTGACTGTATCGAGTTCAATGAGCGGTTCAGATACTCCGATGTGGCCGCCGAAGTGGCCTTTCTCGCCATGGATCTGGATTATAACGGCTATCCGGATTATGCGGATGCCTTTATAGGTTCTTATATCAAATACTCAGGTGATCAGGACATGAGCGCCCTTCTCAATTTTTACAAATGCTACTATGCCTATGTTCGGGGAAAGGTCGTCAGTTTCATGATAGACGATAATGAAATAGGGGAAGAGGAGCATAAGGAAGCGGTTAGAAATGCCTCCATGTATTTTGACCTGGCCTATACTTGCGCTGCCCGTTTGGAGAGACCCGCGCTTATATTGATTGCGGGTTTGATGGGATGCGGAAAGAGTGTTCTTGCCGAAAACATTGCGCCGCGCCTTGGCGCCGGGATCATTCGTTCAGATATCGTTCGTAAGGAGATGCAGGGCATATCGTCGACTGAACGTCATTATGAAGATTTCGGGAAGGGGATATACTCGGATGATGTTTCCCGGAAGACCTATGAAAGGGCGCTTGATCTGGCGGAAGAAAAGTTGCGTGAAGGGAAATCCGTTATTATTGATGCATCATATAAAAGGCGAGATGAGAGAGTTAAGGCGTATGATGCGGCGGCCCGCCTGAATGCCGATTTTTTTGTCATTGAGTGCGTCTGCGCGGAGGAGATCATCAGAAAACGGCTTGATTCAAGGATGGTAGATGCCGGTGAGATATCGGATGGGAGATGGGAGATATTTCAGGCACAGAAAGAAGATTTTGACAAAATTACCGAGGTCCCTGAAAGGTTTCACATTACCATAGATACTTCTTCAACGCCTGAGGAGAGCGCTCATACGGCCATCGAATTAATATCAAATATCAAAATGCAAAATTTAAAAGTAAAATGATTTTTAATTTTGATATTTGATATTTTAATTTTCCTTCTTTTCTTCCTGCTCAAGGTGTCTTCTTGTTTCATGGAGGAAGTAACTTACTTTATAATCCATGCCGAGGTTTGGGTATTCCCTTGTCACGTTTTCAAACCTGTTCAGGGCGGCCCTATATTTTTTTATCTTAAAATAGAAGTGCCCCACGTAAAACTCGTGTTCACCCAGCCTTTTCCTGCAATCCCTCAATTTTTTCTCTGCCATGAATGCGAATTTGCTTGAAGGGAATCGGGAGATGAGTCTTTCAAATTCCTTTTTGGCCTTGAGTGTTTCCGTTTGATCCCTGTCTATGCTGTACATCTGTTTGTAATGGCACATGCCGAGCTGGTACAGAACATAGGGCAGGTTTTCATTCGTGGGATGGAGGTTGATAAAATCGGTATAGCACATTTCGGCCTCGGCATATTCCTTTTCGCTGAAGTAGGAATCGGCGATTCCGAGTTCTGCCATTATGGCGAACTTGCTCAGGGGATACTCCTCTTTCAGCCTTTGAAATGCCTCTATCGCCTTTTTATACTTGCCATCCTGATAACGTGAATAACCATATTCGTAGAGCCCTTCAGGTGTGGCGCTTCTCATGCGCGGGCCACCCCAGGTGAAGTGACATCCTGCCAGGAAAGATATCAGAATAATAATGGAAAGAATTTTTATGAGACGCATTTTGAATTTCCTTATATGAAAATCTCACAAACTTTTCTTTATAAGATCTTCCAGGCGATCCTTCGATACCAGTCCAACTATCGTTTCCTTTAGTTCGCCGTCCTTAAACAGCATAAGAGTCGGGATACCCCTTATACCGTACTTGCCGGCAATCGCAGGGGCGTCATCTACGTTCAGCTTTGCGATCTTGGCCCTGTCCTTGTATTCTTCTGAAAGTTCTTCCACAATCGGGCCTATCGCCTGGCAGGGGCCGCACCATGGCGCCCAGAAATCGACCAGAGCCGGCTTGTCCGACTTGATTACCTCTTCCTCAAAGTTGTTGTCATCTACGTGAATTAAACTCATTTTTTTGTCTCCTTGTAAGGCATTGCAAGGTGCAATATAGTTATTATA
>JADFWA010000395.1 GCA_015222855.1 Pseudomonadota bacterium
CAGCCACAAAGTCACCAAGACACAAAGTGTAGAAATTAATTATATTTTCCCTTAATCTCCGGAAAATTTTATTAATCAAATGCTTCTGGTTATCATAAATTATGATATGATTTTAGTGACTTCGTGTCTTGGTGGCTGAGTAGTTACAATTATTTCAAGGAGGTTTAAATGAAGATTATAATTTTGGGTGCACCTGGTGCCGGCAAGGGAACTGTAGCGAAGCTGCTCTGTGATTTTGACGGATCAATACAAATTTCAACGGGAGACATACTGCGGGCGGCAGTAAGGGCAGAAACTGAACTGGGCAAAAAGGCCAAAGGATACATGGACCGTGGAGACCTGGTTCCAGATTCGCTCATCATGGATATTATGGAGGCACGTTTGCAGGAACCTGATTGTGATAAGGGATTCATTCTGGATGGTTTTCCAAGAACGATCAACCAGGCAGAGGGGTTGAAGGAACTCATTAAAAAGCTGAATATCAACCTCGACTTCGTAGTAAATCTGGAGGTGCCGAGGGATGTTATCCTGGATCGACTTACGACTCGAAGGACCTGTTCAAATCCGGAATGTCAGGAGATATACAATATAAAAAGCAAGCCGCCGACTGCGGATGGAAAGTGCGAAAAATGTGGCAGTCCGGTCATCCAGCGTGATGATGAGACTGAAGAAGCGATAACCTATCGACTGGAAACGTATAATGAAAAGACGGCGCCGCTTATAGGGTTTTATGAGAGTGAAGGGTCGCTCAAAAACTTTGCCTCTGTAGATAGCAAGGAAACGGTTGAAGCGATCAAGAAAGAACTATAAAAAAACCGGAAATCGGAGTTCGTAATTCGTTTTCCGATTTTCGAATTCCGTTTTACGAATTGCGAATAACGAATTTCGATAAAGTTTAACATGGTAAACTACGAAGAAGAACTCAATCCCGAGCAGATTCAGGTTGTTATGGCGGAGGATGGGCCTATCCTTGTCATCGCGGGCGCCGGAAGCGGTAAGACGCGTACAATTACTTACAGGGTGGCCCGTTTAATCGAGTCGGGTGTGAGTCCCGACCGTATTCTTCTTGCCACTTTTACCAATAAGGCTGCCCGTGAGATGCTCGGAAGAGTCGACATGCTCACAGGCATTGACATAAACAGGCTGTGGGGAGGGACATTTCATCATATTGGCAATCTCATATTGAGAAGAAACTGCCGCCTTCTTGGCTATGAGAGTAATTACTCGATTATGGACAGTGAGGATTCCAGGCAGCTTATAAATGCCTGCACGTCCGAACTCGGGTTTAATAAGATCGAAAAGTTTCCTAAGGGGAATGTTGTAAGGGATGTCATCAGCCTTTCCGGTAATACCGAGGACAGCATCGATCAGATTATTGCAGGGAGGTACCCATATTTTCACAGTCACATCGGTGAAATTGTCGAGGTTGCTTCCCGTTACCGGATCCGAAAGAAAGAATTGAACATGATGGACTTTGATGACCTCCTTTTCAACTTAAGGGAACTTCTTGTCGGCAATCCCGCGGTCTTAAGTGAATATTCGGAGAGGTTCTTACATGTCTTGGTGGATGAATATCAGGATACAAACGTTATACAGGCGGAAATTCTGGACCTCCTCGCCTCGCGCCACAGGAATCTGATGGTGGTGGGTGATGATTCACAGAGTATATATTCCTTCAGGGGGGCGAATTTCGCCAATATTATCAGGTTCCCCGAGAGGTATCCCGATGCAAGGATATTCAAGCTTGAGACCAACTACCGAAGCACACCGGAGATACTCAACTTGGCCAATATGAGCATAATCAATAACGAAAAGCAGTTTCAAAAGGAATTGAGGGCCGTAAGGCCGGGGGGAATCAGGCCGATTCTTGTACCCGCAGGTCAAGTCATACAGCAGGCAAATTTCGTTACCCAGCGTATCCTCGAATTGATTGCGGAAGGTATCCCACTGAATGAAATTGCGGTACTTTATCGGGCTCATTATCATTCCATGGAGCTTCAGATGGAGCTGACCAGAAGGGGGATTCCTTTTGAGATCAGATCGGGTATCAGGTTTTTCGAACAGGCCCATATTAAGGATGTAACCTCTTTCATGAAGATCATGGTGAATCCTTTTGATGAACTGGCGTGGAAGAGGCTGCTTATGCTTTACAGGAATGTGGGTAAAGTTGCCGCAAACAGGATATGGAAATTTGTTTCCGCCCATACAGACCCGCTTTCCATGGTTGCCTCCGATGATTTTCTGAAGTGTGCTTCAAAAACGGCGGCACCCGGTCTTCTGAAATTCAGGGAAACTATCGAAAATATTATCGATTCTTCAGGCGAAAAATCCCCGTTGGAGATTATAGATATTGTTCTGGAGGGGGGGTACCGTGAGTATCTTCAGGAGAAGTATACGGATATCGAGTCAAGGGAGGAGGATCTGAACCAGCTGGGGAATTTTTCCGGGAAGTTTGATTCCCTTGAGAATTTTTTAAGTGAGCTGGCATTGCTTACAAATATAGCCGCTGAAGAGGATAGAATTTATCGTGCGGAGAGGGATGAAGACAGGGTTATTCTCAGTACGATCCATCAGGCCAAGGGGCTTGAGTGGTTGGCGGTATTTATGATCTGGTGTTCAGACGGGATGATCCCGCTGGCGCGAGCGCTCAAAGACCCGGATGGAGAAGAGGAGGAAAGAAGACTCTTTTACGTGGCGGCCACCAGAGCCAGGGATCAACTGTATTTTTGCTATCCCATGTTCAATTATGCAAGGGGTATGGGGAATACTGTGCTGAGTCCTTCCCGGTTTATAGAGGAGCTGGCACCCTGTTCGCTCGGTGCTGCAGAACGTCCCTATGATCAGTGGGTTGTGAATGATGTCAGTAATTCCTGGGGCTAATGGTGTAATTTGATTCAGAATCGAAAAAGGTAAATGAGAATGCCGATAGCTGACAGTCCGCCGACAAATATAAGAGGAACATTATATCTGTCGTATTTTCGTCTGCGCCTCTTTGAATTAATCAGAATGCCAATGGCGCAAATGCAAAACGTGGCGATCATTAGATAAAACGCGTATCTGACCAGCCCAATGTCCCAGTTTTCAGGTAACAGGATACCAAGGCACCTGTCAATGAAGGTTTCCGCCTGGGGTTTTGCCTTATCTGCAATCCATAGTGCAGCTACTATCAGGATCCCTGAAATCAGCGCGAACCAGTTGATTAACTTAAACCATATATCCGGCCCGCTCCGCCGTTCCTGACGTTTCGTTAACTCATCAAGCATTCTTTACCATCCACATAATTATCCGGTTTCCTGAAGTTTAAAAAATAATCAGTAAATAGTCAAGGATGATTGGTTGATGGTGCTACTGCTTTATTGACGTGAAATATATGTTGTGCTAATTTCGAGGGGTGAACAAGTAAATAAAGAGAGGGATTCATTATGGCAGTTTCCAGGAAAATTGAAGAGTTTCTTTCCCGTTCTTCCTGGATAAGGAAGATGTTTGAAGATGGTGTCAGGCTTAAGAAACAGTATGGCGCTGAAAATGTTTTTGACTTCAGCCTGGGGAATCCCAACGTTTCGCCGCCTGCCCGGTTCAAGGAAACGCTGCTGGAGGTTGCGGGAGAGGATATCCCCGGAATATATGGTTA
>JADFWA010000396.1 GCA_015222855.1 Pseudomonadota bacterium
TATCAGTACACGACATGAGTATGACAAACTCTTCGCCTCCGAAACGGCCCAGGACATCTTCACCACGGCACAGGCTTTCCAAAATACCTGCCAGTTCCTTGAGCAGCATGTCACCCGCAAGATGGCCATACGTATCATTGATTGACTTGAAATTGTCCAGATCGATAAAAATACAGGACAATGAAAGGCCATATCTTCGCGCCCTGGCAAATTCTTCCTCAAGTCTCACTTGCAGATACCTTTTATTATGAATTCCTGTCGTACAATCTATAAAATTGATCTTTTCGAGTTCTTCCATTTCAGATCGAAGTTTAAGATTCTCGATCAAGAGTTCTTTGTTTGTTTTGGCTATATCCTCGTTGCTTTTGACCAGCCACTCGAAGAGGTAAAATTTTTGTTCAAACAAACCCAGTTCTTCAGCGCTTCTCATGTCAATATTCCTTTCGGCTTAATTATAGCATGTATCACTTCAATTGCCCTTTACTCTCAAAAAATAAGCACAATTTATGCCAGTTTCAGGTTAAAGGTCAAAGGTTAAGGGTTAAGGGTTAAGGGTCAAAGGGGTCAAGGCAAACCCTTCGACCCTTGACCTTACGTCCCGCGCCGCTCATTAGCGTCAAATTATTGACAATGGCTGCTCCGTTGTAATGAACGGAAAAATCTCGACTTTAATAAAAATTTTTAGTAAACTTATCGGCAGTTATTGCCGACTTTGAATAAAGGGAGATACCATGGCAGATGCAATAAAGAGGGATGAAGTAGCCAGCATTACAAGGAAACTGAATGACGCGAAAAAACACCTCTATAAGGGGAACATCCATGCCTGCCTGTTATCCTTCAAGGTTGTGCTGGAAAAGACGCTGAGCACAAAGATGCTCGCCTCCGATGCAAAGGAACTGGGCGAAGAAATAAATGACTTTCAGCATCAGCTTTCCGAAAGCAGGGGCTTCAAGGATATCTTCGGGCCTGTAACCTTCACGGACAGCGACAATAGAGTGGCCCTCAATTTCGTCATACAATTACTGGCGGTCAAGGAAGAAGAAATCTCGGCGGCAATAATGGACAGCCAGAAAGACAGCTCGTTCGCTCAGGACCCTGGGACGAGCTTTGAAGATATTGAAAGACAGGCGCTGACTGCCAAGACGTTCATTGATGAAGGGGAATACGCGCATGCCCTTGAAATCATCAATAATAACGAGGATGTCACTACATTTCTGCTCCACCTGCTGAACAGGGCGGGAATACGCCACAGAAAAGAAGAAGAATATGATGAGGCAATCAACGAATTCAAAAAAGCCCTTGTCATCCAGCCCGACGACGAGGGACTCCATTATAACATAGCAAGATCCTGCATTGAAAAAGGTGAATGGAACCTTGCCGAAGAATCCATAAAAGAGGCGTTGAAGATAAATCCTGACTTCAAAGAGGGTCAGAACCTGTTGAGATACATCCAGAGTTCCCGCAAGTAAAGGCTCTATATTCGGAAATCGAAATTCGTAATTTGTTTGTGGCGGGCGGGGATAACCCCCGCCCCTACTTCTTTTATCTTCCTTTTTCACAACAACAATCCTAGCCGGACAAAATGCAGGGCAGGGCTTCAGCCCTGCTTGATACAGCAGCCCTGAAGGGCTGCGCTACATCTGCCCCCTGACCCCCTGAAATATTATTTTTTTTACTTAAGCTTTTCCCGCAATCTGACGATAGAAAGTCTAAGGACAATAAACAAAAAGGAAAGGAGGTAAAATCAGAAAGAAACAGGCTCCGGTCAAAGAACCAGAGCATTTAAACTTTAACAAAACCCTGGCAAGGATGTCAGGAGAAGCCGAAAGTCATAAACTTACGGCTTCGAAAAAAAATCAAGGAGGATAGAACAATGGGTTTAGGATTAACTATTAACCACAATTTGATGGCAATGACCGCTGCCAGGAACCTGGGACTCACTTACAGCCAGCTGGCAACGTCCGTTAACAGGTTGTCATCCGGTCTTCGCATCACCAGTTCAAAGGATGACGCAGCCGGTCTGGCGGTCAGGGAGCTCTTTCGCTCGGACGTAGCCGTTCTCAACCAGGGTATCCGTAACGCCAATGACGCCATATCGATGCTTCAGACGATGGACGGGGCGGCCCAGGTTATCGATGAAAAGCTCATCCGTATGAAGGAGCTTGCGGAGCAGGCGGCCACGGGTACTTACAGTTCCACCCAGAGAGCCATCATGAATGATGAGTTTGCCGCGATGCGCGACGAGATTGAGAGGATCGCCCAGGCTACTGATTTCGCCGGGATAAAGATGCTGAATACGACTTCTGGTGGGGTTGTCGCGGTGCTGGGTGTGACTGAAGACGACGCAACTCTTTCGGGGGGTACTCAGGTTGTAGTCACTGCTTTTTCTAATTGGAATTCAGGTGACAGCATAACTTTGAACTGGACAGATTCAACCGGCACCGGCGGATCTGCAAACTTTACAATAGCAAATAGCGCGGCAACTGTTAACGCTCTTGCTGCATCCATCAACGCCATCGCCGGTCTTGACGGCACTGTTGCATGGGTCAGTGGTACCGGCTTTGTACTTACCGGATCTGCAGCAGGCGCAAGCCAAATAGATATGGTGATGACGGATGGAATCGGCGGAACCTACGACTTTGACACTAGTATCGGAGGTACCGCAGGCGTTGACGGCCAGCTTAAAATCCACTTCGGCACCGGTAATGAATCGGCTGAAGATTACTACTATGCCGAGAAGCAGGATATGACTTCAAGCGGCCTTGGAATCGATGCCTTGAGTATTGCCACACAGGCCGGCGCTCAGGCTGCTCTTACCACCATCGACACCGCCATTGCCTCGAAAGACACGGCAAGAGCCCACTTTGGCGCCACGATGAACCGTCTGGAGAACACCGTCTCCAACCTCTCGATCCAGGCGGAAAACATTCAGGCTGCCGAGGCCCAGATTTCGGATGCCGACATTGCCCTTGAGATGACGGCATTTGTTAACAACCAGATCAAGGCACAGGCGGCCGTCGCGATGCTCGCACAGGCCAATATGATTCCTCAAATGGCACTCACACTGCTCGGAGGATAACCTTAACAGGGAGGGGAGGTTTGTTCCTTCCCTCCCATTTCCATTTTATTGTAGGGTCGGGTTTTACACCCGACCGAACGGTGGCATATAAAATGCCACCCTACAAAACGGTACATTATTTGCAATAAAAAAGGGCAAGGAAAACGCCCTCTCAAATAATCGAAACCGGCCGCAATGATAAGGCAATTTTTATATTTTTTATTTGCTCACTATCACGAATTCGGGAGGTAAACAATGAATCAGAATTACTCCACATACAGGCAGACGGATGTTAATACTTCAAGCCCGACAAAGATAATACTGATGCTGTACGACGGCGCGACAAACTTCTTGAAAAAATCGATAGAGTACGCAGAGCAGGGTGACATAAAGAACAAGAACATCTATGCCAACAAGGCCAGGGATATCATCGTGGAGCTGAACAACTCCCTTGATATCAAGGCGGGTGGAGAGATTGCCATGAACCTGAGAAGGCTTTACCTTTTCATGAACCGGCACCTGATGCAGGCCAGTTGGAACAACAATATCAAGGGGATAAAAGAGGTTATCAAACTGCTGTCGAATCTGCGGGAAGCATGGCAGGAAATCCACGACAAAAACACCGGCATCGACGACGATGACCAGCCCCGCCAGGCAGGGATGGAGATAAGGGCATAAATTTGCCCCCATCGGAAAATATTGCCGACATATAAGGCAAAAGGTTCAGGACGTAAGGTTCAAGGTATGTAGAAACCCTTGCGCCTTGCGCCCTTTGTCTTATGTCTTAAACGGTATACCATTTGCAATAAATACCGTAACTGCTCAGGTATGTAGGGGCGTATAGCAATACGCCCCTACCAAAGGCACAAAGAAAAGAAAAACAGTTTTATTAGTTCAATTGGTTTCATTGGTTAGGGGATAAAAGCCTTAAAAGAAGATGGGTGGCATGGACAAACTTGTTTGTCCATGCAAAAAACTTAATCGAGGAACACGGACAAACGAGTTTGTCCATGCCACCCCGAGGATTAAAAGGGAAAACCATATCCCCCCCCTTTTGTAAAGGGGGGTTAGGGGGGATTTTCAAAAGGATTTCAAAGAGGTTCACATGGCAGGTTCAATAACCTTTACCGGCATGAGCAGCAGCCAGGACATGAATGCTGTAATTGAGGCTATGGTGGCCGCCCGGAGGGCCGCCGCCCTTCAACCTATAGAAATCTGGAAGACCCGGTGGGAAACCAAGCTCGAATACGTCAGCATCATAGACTCCGCCCTTTCCGCTTTTTACAGCACAGTCCGGGGCATGGACAGGATCAGTGAATTTATGGTCAGGAGTGCCAGTTCGTCCGATACGGATGTCCTGACCGCCTCTGCAAGCAGTTCGGCCACGCCGGGCGTCCATACCGTCGTTGTAAACCAGCTGGCCCAAGCCGAAAAAGAAGTCCATCAGGGCATCCAGAACGACATCAAATACCATACAGGCGTGGACGACAAAACGGCCTCAATCAACGCCAGCGGAAGCGGCAAGACCTTTAAATACAGCTATGACGGCTCCACACGCACCATTACCGTTAACAACACGGATACCCTTGTAGATTTGCGGGATGATATCAACAATGACGTGGGCAACCCTGGTGTCACAGCCAAAATCGTCACTGCCGGCGGAAAGGACCATCTTGTACTTGTGGAGGGTACCCCCTCCGGTTCCAAATACATCACCATCGACCCGGACAGCGATATGACACTGGACGGCACCGACAGCACCACAGATCTCACCGCCAGCACCTTTGTACAAACCGTCAACGCCAGCGGAAGCGACAAGGTCTTTCAATACAGCTACGGCAGCAGCGGCAACATAAACGTCACGGTCTCCACCGGCACCACCCTTGAACAATTACGCGATCTCATCAACAATGACGGTAGCAATCCCGGCGTAAGGGCATGGATACTGGACGACGGGGGCACCGGCAGCGGAGCCATGCACCTTGTCCTTTCCGGCGAGGACATGGGGTCCTCCTATAGCATCACTATAGGCGGTGGCACCACACTGGACGGCAACAATGACACGGAAGATTTTAAGACCATTGGCAACTATACAGAAGCGGCCTCAGCTCAGAATGCCCAGATCCGTGTGGACGGCTATCCGAGTGGTAGCTGGATCGAGAGAACCACCAATAGCATCACCGACGCCATAGAAGGGATTACCCTAAATCTGGTCAGCGCCGGCACAGCCACGGTAACCGTAGGCACCGACAAAAGCGCCATCATGGCAAAGGCGGAAGACTTCAGAGAGGCATTCAATAACGTAAGGTCCGCCATTATAGAAGCCACCAGTTATAACGCGGATACCGGAGAGTCCGGCTCCCTTCTCGGCAATTACGCCGTTCAGATGGTAAAAACAATACTTGACGGCCTCGTGTCAAACCCGGCGCCTGGCTTCAGAGACCCTGACGACACCTATATCAACCTGCTGCAGCTCGGCTTCTATACCGATGCGGACGAGGGCTCTGAAACAGAGGGTCTGCTTCTGCTGGATACCGATGAATTGAGCAGTGTACTGGATAACGACCCCAATGCAGTGGCCGATGTGTTTTCGGCCTACTTCAGCGGAGTAAGCGGAAGCGATAGTAAGATAACCTTTGACAGTCTTATCACCGGCACCACTGAGCCGAATATTTATGAGGTTGAAGTTGATTTGACCGGAGCAAACACAAGGGGGCGTTTCAGGGTTGAGGGTGAAACATCATGGCATGACTGGGTAACCCTTTCGGGCAGCAGTGGGGACTATTACCTGACAGGAGCCTCCGGAAATCCGGAAGCGGGGCTTGCCCTGCACATCACCTACGCCAGCGGCCAGGCCAGTGTTATCACCAGCGAGGCCAGAGTCAAAAACGGCGTGGTACAGGAATTGAGCAGAAAGTTGGAGGTTCTCCTCGGCACAGACGGCCCCCTGGAAAACCTGAATGAACACTACAACGACATCATAGATAACATGGAAGACAAGATAGAAGATGAAGAATACAGGTTGACACTCTATGAAGAAAGAATCAGGGGAAAATTTGTCCGCCTGGATGTGCTTATCAACAGGATGAACCAGTACAGCGATTTCCTGACACAGTTCATAGCGAATACCGCAAAGAAATGATAACCCCCATAGCCAAATCGGTGGGGTATAAAACCCCACCCTGCGAAAGCTTCCTCAATCCCTTTTCCCCACCCCCCCCTTTTTTTTCATAAAAAAACCTCCTGAAGTTCTCTTTTCGTAAAGAAAACCTCAGAAGGTGCATATAAATTTTGAACAGGGCGGGGATAAACCCCGCCCCTACAATACTCACGTAAAAACCTTATGCCCCTTCAGAATACTCCTGACTTCTTCTCAAGGTATGTTATTCTTCCTTCGTGATTGTCCAGTCCTTCATTGATTGGATCAATTTTTTCGCCTAATTCCACTCTGGTTCTTTTTATCTCCTGCTCCAGTTTTGTCTGGCCCTGTTCCAGCTTTAAGGTCGTTAATTCTAATCTATCAACACGTGTAATAAGCTCCGTCTGTCCTTCCTGAAGACGATCTATTTTTTCATTCAGCAATTCATGTCCCTCCGCAACCTGTTGTACATGGCTATTTATCGATTCTGTATAAATTCTAAATTCATGTACTATTTCGTTCTTGAATTCTTCCAGGACATCTTTGTCAATAGACATTTTACCGCTCCTGATTTCTATATTTGGATTATTAGCGCTACCATTCCCCCTGCAAATTGACAAGTAAAATAATGATAAAAAATCCCCTAAATCCTCCTTTAGAAAAAAAAGGGGGTTAGGGGGGACATATTAAAAACTTTGAACCGGGCGGGGATAAACCTCGCCCCTACAATACTCACGTAAAAACCTTATGCCATGCGCCTTTTGCCTTACGCCCATTGTTATTCAACCCTTCAAACCCAAACGCCGTCCGGAAACCTTTTTAGTGGCCTCCCGATAACCCTTCAATCCGCTTTTAGTACGATTTATCTTCAACAACCGCTGTTTAACTTCGTCTCTTTTTTTGTCGAGTTCCTTTTTCGTCTCTTCCTCCAATTTCCGGATTTCAGAAATTATCTCCATTTCCTTGTCATCAACAGATTCAACCGGCAGTTGTCCAAGTTTTCTGTACAGCTTTTCCTTTTGATCTGCCACCCGCTCCCATTCTTCCCAATTTTCATCAGCAACCAAGTGGAGGTGCTTTTTGGAAAGGGATAATAGTTTCTTGAAAATTTCTTTTTTAACCATAGCATCACTAAAAAACTAAAGGAACGCTTCGCTCATCCACTCAATTTCTCCCCCCACTCCTGTAAAAGCGACAGTATCTCGGACTCTATGAGATCCGCGATCAATACAATGTCCTCTTCTTCCTGCGCTTTCACAAACCTGTCTGCCGCATTGCCGAATCTTTCCCATAAATCCTTGAACTCTGCCGCCCTGTCATCTTTTTCCAGCACCACCATGACATTATCCATGTGGGTCTTAAATGCCAGCAATGCATCCAGACTCTTTGCCAGCATATCATAACCCTCTTCTTCCTTCAGGGGGTCCCTCAAGAGCCCGACAGATGCACCAAACCCTTTTTCCAACTGGGCGACATAGCCGGGGGCCAGTTTTAAGAAATCTTGAGCAAATGCCTCCTGTGTCTGGGTGGTTACCTCAATCTTTTGTGCCGTGTTTAGGTCTACTTCCCTGGCCTGATGCTCATAATCTTCCGAGTAATTTTCCCCATCCACTTTCACCTCAACAATCAATTCTTCTTCCGATTTCTCTTTTTCAATTACAAAAAGAAGTAGGTTCTCCAGATCGGAAATCCCTTCAGGATAAGATTTCTCAATTCCGTTTATTTCCAACACAGCTTTCATAGCATCCCCCTTGAGTTTACGTTTCAGTACTTACACAACCAGATGACATAAAGAACTCCTGAAATCAAGCATTTTGTCCCTGTCCCGGACAAGCCGGAACCAAAAAGATTGCCAATCATATTACTGCCGGATGGCAAAATTGATGCTTATCAGGTAAGATCTACAATCATCAGAATGGTATCTCTCATTGCCGGATTTATTAATAATTCTTTTTCCATTTCACTACCCCGGGTGACCTGGTAACTCTGGAAGAAACCATATCCTTCTATTTTCAAGCATGCTCGGGTCACTACTTTCCCTAAAGTATAAGGTGTAAACCAATATCTATGGTCAGAATTTATCATTTCTATATTATCATTTTTTATAAATATAAAATTTTCTATTTTAAAAGCATTGGGAACGGTTATTATTAATTTGTCAATATGCTTAGAGTACTTTCTTTTTATACTATCTAAAAATAATACAGGATTATCTACATGTTCCAACACTTCCCCTAATATCATGTAATTCCATTTTTGTTCTGCTATGACAGGATTTACTTTATCATTTATCAGATCGCAACAAATCACATCTTTATAACCGTATTTTTCTTGTATTAACTTTATTCCTTCTCTGTCTATGTCTATTCCTAAGCATCTATTCGCAATATTATGTAATCATTTATGTAACCACGTATTATTTTTTATTCTTTTATATATCGTGACAGCATGGCCAACACATCCCACATGGATAATATCTTTCCCCTGAACTAATGACTCAATATATTCAATTCTTAAAGGGATACTTTTTTCTTTTCCCGGCATAGCAGAAATTTTGATTTTCGCACCGGAAGAGAATCTTTTCCCCGTTAAATATGCAAAATCTTCATCACTGAATTTTATCAGGCTATATTTTTTTCTTCCCAATTTATTTTTCGTTCTCCCTGAAGCCGAGTTCCTTTTTAAAATAAGATCTCCAAAAGTCCAATATGCTGCTTTTTTCTATATCAAAAGAAAGTTCGTTTGCCGTTGAAATCGCATTTTTTCTTATAAGTTCAATAATTGGCTCTTGTTTTTTAATCCTTTTTATCAGTTCAACAAGCTGGATTGACAGGTCAATAAAGTTCATGCTTTCAGCCAGGATAAAATTCTGTTTCTCTCCTGACCCGACAATATAATCCTTTCCGCCCATGCCATCGAACCCAATACAAATACACCCACAGGCCATAGCCTCAAGGATTGAGCGAGGAAAGCCTTCAGATTGTGAAGTGGTGAGATATATTTCCGATTGCTTGAGTACAGCAGCGTATTCATTGATGGACAGGCCCTCAATCTTTATGAATTGTATTTCATTAAACGAATCACTTTTGGATTTTACTATTTTTTCTATTAACGGTGAAAGGGTATCCTTTCTATTAATATAGGCTATTTGAAGCTTCTTTTGACCGGGGAAATAATTGAACAACTCATGATCAATAGCTGTACCAATAAAACATACATTATTAATTCCCATGCTCCACTTGATAAAAGCTTTGGTCACCTTTGAATTAACCATAACCCAGTCAATTCCATAATCCTTCCAGTTTTCGCCCAATGGCATTACCTCAAAAATATAAGATGAGCTAAGGGCAATAACAACTTTGTTTGCATATCTGAATGTCTTCATAATATCCGGGAAGCCTTCAGGAATTACTAAAACATCAGTATCGGAGAGTATAACTATCCCCAAAAACTGGACAGAGCAATAAGGTGCATGATAGCCTGCAAAAGTAGCAAGGAGGCAAGGCGAA
>JADFWA010000397.1 GCA_015222855.1 Pseudomonadota bacterium
CCTTTACGGATGGCGTATCGGGTCAGTTCTGCCGTACTATGAATATCCAGCTTATTCATGATGTGGGATCTATGTGTTTCAACCGTTTTTATGCTGATATACAACAGTTCAGCAATTTCTCGTGTTTTGCGACCTTCTGCAATCAATTGCAGTACCTCTCTCTCACGGACGGTAAGTTGTTCAAAGCCTTCTTTTCCCTCGCTGATTTCTTTGGATCGCCGGATATACTCATCGATGACCGTCCGGGATATTGACGGGCTTAGGAAGGAATCGCCCTTGTGAACGGCATTGATCGCGGAAATCAACTCGGCGGGGGCTGCTTTCTTGACCAAATACCCAGAGGCTCCAGCCTTAAGGGATTGCAAGATATACTCTTCGTTAGCATGCATGGTCAGGATTATGATTTTCATGTCAGGAAAACGTTTTTTGATCTGTCGGGTAGCTTCCAGGCCATTGAGCCCGGGCATGGCAATGTCCATCACCACAACATCAGGGTGCAACTCTTCAGCCTTTACAATCGCCTTTCTTCCGTCTTCGGCCTCCCCCACCACTTTAATACCCGTCTCTTTATCCAGAAGGGAGCGAAGACCCTTTCGAACGATGGTGTGATCCTCGGCCAGCAATACTCTTGTCCTCTCCATTAGACCTTTCCTCAATGCAACGGTATTTCTACAGAAATCCTGGTACCATGGCCTTTACTTGACTGAATGCTGAACTTGCCTCCCAATATACTAACCCTTTCCTGCATCCCCAAAATGCCTATTCCGCCTTTCAGGTCATCGGGAGCCAAAAACTCATTCACCTCGAAGCCCCCGCCGTTGTCTTTAATAAAAACGGCAGCTTCCTTATCCTTGCGCTCCAGACGCACAAGTACACTGCCGGCCTGTGCATGCTTCACGATATTATTCAGGGCTTCCTGCACAACCCGATAGATAACCGTTTCCACCTCCGGGCTCGGTCTTTCTTCAAAATTAATGGGTTCATATTTCACATCCAGGTTGGTTCTTTTTCTATATACATCCAGGTACCAGTGCAACGTGGGCACCAGACCGAGGTCGTCTAACATGGAGGGCCGCAGATAATGGGACAGTTCACGGATCTGCTCCGATGCCTGGTCTGCGAGAGAATATATTTCCGCAATTCTCTCCTTTATCAAGGGAGTAAGGTCTGAAGGAAGCTCTTTCTCGATCGATCTAATATTGATGCTGATCGCTGTCAGGGCTTGGCCCATCTCATCATGCAGTTCCAACGAGATCCGCCTTCGCTCTTTTTCCTGTGCTGTAATGAGTTGGGAGGAAAGGTAATGGAGCCTCTTTTCTGAGTTCAGCAGTGCCTCCTCTGCCTGCCTGCGTTCGGTGATGTCTCTGATAACTCCGAAAAGCACCTTTCGATTTTTCATCGTGAAGGTGCCTGCCGATATCTCCACGGAAAATATGGTGCCGTCCTTTTTCTTGTGATAACGAATGGGAATTCTAATGAGCTTTCCGGCAAGCGTTTCTTTGATGGAAGCTTCGGATTCCTCTGGCTTTGCGGTGATGGCCGGTTGCCTTAACTTCAGGAATTCTTCCCTGGTGTAACCATAGAGACTCAAAGCGGATTCATTGACATCTATAAACTCAAGCGTTTCCGCATCAAAAATCATAATCGCATCCGATTCAGTGTTGAAAAGCCGTCGGTATTTCTTCTCACTTTCCCGCAATGCCCCTTCCGCCCGCTTGCGCTCGGTCATATCAATGTCAATACAATACATTTCAAATTCCCCATTGATGTTTTTCAATATAACATGACTGGAATATACAGGGAATGTAGTTTTGTCTTTACGCATTAGTTTCAGTTCCCCGTGGGGAATAGGAATTCCATTTTCAACCCAGTTCCTGACTGCTTCAATTACGGATTCTCTCATCTCAGATGGAATTATCAGATCTTCCAGTTGGTTACCTATTGCTTCTTCCTTCTTGTATCCATAGAGTTTCTCACTTGCCTGGTTCCAGAAAATTATTTTCCTGTCCGCATCATAACCTTGAACAGCAATATTTGGAATATTCTCAAATATTGAACGAAATCTCTGTTCACTTTTCCTTAGTCCTTCCTCTGCCTGTTTGCGCTTGGTGATATCGTTCAATGCGGTTACACGTACAGTCCTCCCTTTATAATGCATCATCTTCCCTTGTATCTCAGCCGGAAAAGTTGATCCATCTTTTCGTAAAGCTGTTGCTTCGTATGGTTCTTCATAACCGGATAGCATGTTATTCATCACCATCTCGCGGTCTTCTGGTGCAATCCATTCTGTACCTTTCCTGCCAATAGCTTCTGATAATGTGTAACCAAACATTTTCTCTGCTGCCGAGTTTTGTTCAAGACAAACTCCTTTTTCAGAGATAAAGATTGCTTCAAAGCTAGCTTCGGATAAACCGCGGTAACGTTCTTTGGATTCTTTTATTGCTTCTTCCCTCTGCTTGCGTTGAGTTATATCGCTTATAATGTGCACAGCGCTGGTAAGATTTCCTGTTTCATCTATTACAGGATCGACAGTGACATTAAGCCATTTGTCATCAACCTTCAAAACGAGGGTTTCTCTGCAAAGAGTTTTTTTCATGCGTACAATTGGGCATCCTTTTACAGGTTTATCCGTTCCATGTACAAGTTCCCAGCAGGTGCTGCCGATTATTTCTTCGGAGGATTTTTTCAGAAAGCTTTCCATTGCCTTGTTGCATTGTAAAATCTTTCCATTCATGTCCAAAAGACAAACAGCGTCATTAATGGCATCAAAGGTAGTCCGCCATTGTGCTGAAGAGGCTTTTGTTAACATCTTTTTTTACTTTCCAGCGCTTTCCTTACCTTGCGCGCCAGGGCTTCCGGTGTAAAAGGCTTTTGGATAAAATTTAGTTTCGGCGCTAAAACACCGTGACGAACAATGGTGTTGTCCGTGTATCCCGACATGTAAATCACCTTCATCCGGGGATAAAGAGGCTGTAATCTTTCTGCGAGTTTTTTCCCGCCCATCTTGGGCATTATCATATCGGTGAGCAACAGGTGGATCGGGCCCTCGTGCTCCTTACTGACCCTCAAGGCATCTTCACCATTTTCAGCATCTAATACTCTGTATCCATGCTGATGGAGAACCGCTTGCGCAAGTTTTCGAAGACCGTCATCATCCTCCACAATCAAAACGGTTCCAGAACCGCTAAGATCGTCCACAGGGGTTTGTTCTTTTTCATCCAGCTCTGCATCCCCCTTCACCTTTGGCAGATAGACCTTGAAGGCGGAACCCTGTCCAGGTTCGCTGTAAACCCATATAAAGCCGTTGTTTTGCTTGATAATGCCGTAAACTGTGGACATGCCCAGTCCCGTGCCCTTGCCGACTTCCTTTGTGGTGAAGAAAGGCTCGAAGATATGTTCCTGGGTTTCTTTGTCCATCCCGCTGCCG
>JADFWA010000398.1 GCA_015222855.1 Pseudomonadota bacterium
CGCATATGATCGGACTTTTGCGGGCATGTTCCTTCAAGGTCGGAAGTTGGAAATCGATGAAGAAGAGGTCCGGGCCTTTCGTGCCTCCATGGTTGAAGGAATACCATCGAGTGGGGGCCTGAGCGTACCGGAGCCTCTAGCCGCGAAATGGTTGGATGATAGTCTCCCCTCGGAAATCATAAGGCCGAGATGCGTGGTTTGGCCCATGACTTCAGCTACCCGGAAAGTGCCCGGATGGGATGGAGCGGATCAATCGAGCGGTGAATACTTCGGCGGTTTCGCCATGGAGTTTTTGGCAGAGGAAGGCACTGGCAATAAGCAGACCGGGAAACTTCGTTTAATCGAACTTGCTGCCAAGAAAGGGGCTATTTTCGTGGATGCCTCAGCGGAATTGATTGAAGATGGTCTTGGATTCGATGCTCAACTTGAAATGGCGATGAAAAAGTCTCTTTCCCTGGGTATGGACTATTACCTGTTGCAGGGGGTAGGCGGGGGCCAACCGCTGGGCGTATTGAACTCCCCCGGTGTAATTTCCATTAGCAAAGAGGTCGGGCAGAATGCGGACAGTTTGAACTATTATAATATTAGTAAGATATACGCGAGGATGTATCCCGAGGGGCGCAACCGAGCTATCTGGATAGCAAATTCTACGCTTCTGCCATCGCTTTTGACGGACATGACTGTCGCCGTTGGCACGGGGGGAGCGGTCGTTAACGTCTTTAGCGAAAACAACGGGCAGTATAACCTTCTCGGACGGCCTCTTCTGCTCACTCCGAACCTTCCCGTTTTAGGGGATGCAAACGACATCATTTTTGTGGACCTCCAGCAATACGCCATGGGGCTCAGGCGAGAAGTCAAACTGGAAAAATCCAACATTCCGGGATGGACACAGGACCTTGTGAGCTATCGGATTTTGGTCAGGTTTGATGGTCAGGGGACTTGGAGCGATGTTCTCAGCCCTCGCAACGGCGACGATCTGGGATGGTGTGTTGGCTTGGAAGAACGCGCATAAATCGCTTCTAATCATACAGGGGGGGCAACAATGCTCCCCCTTTTTTAAAAAGGACCTATCATGGGAATTTTAGACTTTTTTAAACGTAAACGAAATTGGGACAATCTCGACAAATTCCTGGACAGGCCGACGTCTTCCGGTATCAATGTGACCGAAACCGTGGCCCTTGGAATTCCGGCTGTGTATGCCTGCATCCGTGTACTTGCCGAGTCGATAGCAAGTCTTCCCTTAATAACATATGAAAGGCTACCAGGCGGCGATAAACAGCGCGCACAGGACTTTACACTCTATCCTCTATTGCATGACCAACCTAACCTGCTTATGACCTCCCTGGAGCTTCGTGAGCTGCTTATGGGGCATCTTTGCCTTAGAGGTAATGCTTATTGTCTCATAGAACGTGAAGCCGGGGAAGTGGTGGCCTTGTGGCCTTTACACCCGGACCGTGTGAAGGTGGAAGTTGACGGCAGGGAATTGATTTACACGTATCAGAATGACGGCCAGGAAAAAAAATACAGAATGGCGGATATCCTTCACATCCGAGCGTTATCATCGGATGGCATTATGGGCTACTCACCTCTTGCACTTCTCCGGGATTCCTTTGGCCATGCGAAAGCCATTTCCGATTATTCTGCCAATTATTTCAAAAATGACGCCTCCCCTGGCGGGATTTTGAGCACTCCAAACACTCTTAATGCGGCAGCGGCAGCGAACCTGCGCGAAGCCTGGAATCAAGGATATCGGGGAAGCGGAAATAAGCACAAAGTGGCCGTGCTGGACAATGATCTGAAATGGCAATCGGTAGGGGTGTCACCTCAAGATAGCCAGTTGATCGAGTCGCAAAAGTTTTCCGTGGTCGAAATCGCGAGGGTGTTTCGAGTGCCTTTGAACCTTGTTATGGACTATGAAAGATCCACTTACAGCAACGTCACAGAGCAAAACAGGAGCTTTTTGACCCATACCCTCACCCCGTGGATGGAGCGCATAGAACAGGCCATTCATAAGAGCTTGTTAACCGAGTCCGAGAAACAGAAATATTTCGTCGAACACCTCACCCAAAACTTTTTGAAGGCGAACACAAAAGAGCGTTATGAAGCCTATCAGATCGCCAGGGATGCCGGTTTTATGACTGTCAACGAAATCCGGCAACTTGAGAACATGAATAGCGTGGAAGGTGGAGATAATTACGAAACAGCACCGACGAAAGCATAAGGGGAGTGTTGTTATGGCGGTAATGGAGCGACATTATACGGACAAAATCGTGTGCTATCCTCAAAATAAAGAAATGCAATTTTCCCAACTCAAGGACCAACAAGTTGACACCTTTTCTGATGCTGACGTGGTGCCCTGGAGCTCCGGAGATTTCCGATTGACACAAACGACCGTCTTTGTCGAGCGCTTCTTTAACAAGACCCCATGCAAGGAGCTGGCGGAAAGGTTTGACGTCAAAGAGAATACCATTGTCTCAATGTACAGACAGGCCGTTAAGCAGTTGGAACGGATTATTGAGACCCTGGATGCACGGAGAGAAGGACTGAAGGCGACAAAGTCGGATAAGTTCACAGATGATCAGAAATATTTCCTACTGGTCTGTATTTTCGGTTTCAGCCAGGCTGAGATTGCCAAGATGTTTGGCCGTCATCGAAACGTGGTGAATAAAAAAGTCAAACGGTTAAGCGACAAATACGAGGCGCTTTTTTCAGGGCAGGAAATCAAAGAAGAGGTCCCTATTAAGGACCCGCCTATGGAAGGGAAGCTGACCAGGGCGCAAGTCGTCAAACTGGTAGAAGCCTATACAGACCAAGGGTTAAGCCATAGGCAGGCTTTTAAACGGATAGCAGAACGTTACAGCGAGATTGTGAATCGGCCTATTAATTTCCGGGGGGTTGAAAGCAAGTATTACAAGACCCTTGCAGCGTGTAGGGCTTAAAAGTGTCCGCTCAAGCGAATAGTTTATTAAATTATATCAAGGAGAATCTCATCAAGTTCATCCTCTGATAAAGCATCCGTCTTTCGAAGCCGGTCAATGAGGATTGATAATAATTTGCTGTTGCGATCAACATTTATTTTTTCATATTGCGTTAGAGTATGGAAAACTCGCTGTTTAACATTATCGAATTCTTTGAATGTCTCCTTATGGAGCACCTCTTCCCTTGTTGGCATTTGTTCAAAAATCCTCCATATGCGGGTGATCGGGGTTTTTTACTCCATACCATAAATGTTTATTTTATTCAATATTCACGACCGCCCTTCCTTCGGGATCGGCGGTTTTTTTATGGCATTAGGCTTAGGTTCCACTATAGGAACACCAAAACAAAGAGGACTCAGCCTATATGAGCTAAGTCCTTGTTTTCATTGGTACGCCAGGAGGGATTCGAACCCCCGACCTACGGATTCGTAGTCCGGCGCTCTATCCAGCTGAGCTAC
>JADFWA010000399.1 GCA_015222855.1 Pseudomonadota bacterium
GTTAATGAATCCACGAATGGCAGTCCCGCTGCTGCGGGATTCGTCTGGCCTGCTCGTAGACATTTTTGAATTCGTTGGGCAATATGTACTCTACTCAGGTTATCAAGTTCAAAGTTTACGGTTAGCAGTTCTCTAACCTTGAACCTTGAACCGTGGAACTTTGAATATGAAAGTTATATCACAGTTAACGGTCTCCGGTTTACGGTGAACTGGTAACCGATAACCGTCAACTCGGAACGTTGAACTTTGAACTCGGAACTTTCATGTAAACTACCTCCTGTCATACTCGGAAAACTGCATGGAGAAAGTAGCCCTTCCCTGGGTGGCGGATCGGAGGTCGGTTGAATATCCAAACATCTTCTCCAGCGGCACTTTCGCCTTTATCTCGCTAATCGGTCCTCTGTGACTTATGGATTCAATTTCCCCCTTTCTCGCATTGAGATCTCCGATGACTTCACCCATAAATTCGCTCGGTGTAATTATATCGACCTTCATAACAGGCTCGAGAAGTATGGGACCGGCCTCCAGACACCCATCTTTGAATGCGGACGAGGCCGCCACCTTATAACCGAGCTCCGATGATTCACCCTCCTTAAAAGATCCTCCGATGATCCTGACTTTAACATCCAAAACGGGATAGCCCGCCACAACACCGCTCAGGGTGGCTTCCCGAATACCCTCAAAGATCGAGTTGTGAAACTCTTCAGGAATCAATTCGCCGTCTATCTCGGAGGCGAGATCGATCCCCCCTCCACGCTCTTTAGGTTCCATGGACAATCTGACATGACCAAAATGCTTTTTCTCTCCAAGCTCCTTTTCGAATCTGCCTTCAACCTCCACCGCTTTCTCTATCGTCTCCCTGTAGACAACCCTGGGCTTGCCTACGTTAACATGGGCATTAAATTCTCTTTTCAATCTGTCAATCAGGATTTCAAGGTGGAGTTCCCCCATGCCTGAAATGATAGTCTGTGCGGTTTCATCCTCATATTTTACCCTGATGGTGGGGTCCTCTTCGGCAAGCTTATCCAAAGCGGTTGCCAGCTTCTCCTGATCCGCAGGTGTCTTGGCCTCAATCGCCTGACTGATTACCGACTCGTAAAATTCTATCGGTTCCAAAATAATCGGATGGGATTCATCACAGATTGTGTCTCCCGTGGTTGTATCCTTTAAACCCACGACGGCTACTATATCACCCGCATCCGCCCATTGCATCCTTTCCCTCTTGTTGGCATGCATCTTCAGGAGTCGCGCGATCCTCTCTTTCTTCCCTTTGGCCACATTGTAGACATCCCCGCCGGATTCAACCCTGCCTGAATAGACTCTCAGATAGGTCATCTTCCTCCCCTCATCCATCACGACCTTGAAGGCAAGGGCGGCAAGGTGATCTTTGCTGTCACTATAGCGCTTTTCCTCCTCCCCGGTAACGGGATGAATACCACAAACCGGAGGGACGTCTAACGGCGACGGGAGGTAATCAACAACCGCATCAAGGATTGGTTGAATCCCTTTATTCTGCAAGGCTGCGCCACACATAACGGGCACGACCTTCAAGGAAATGGTCGCCCTCCTGACAGCATCCAGGATATCCTTTTCAGAAATATCCGTCCCTTCCAGATATTTCTCGGCGATATCATCGTCCACCTCTGCAACGGTCTCTATAAGCTTCTCCCTGTATTCCTCCGCCTGAGGAATGAAATCGGAGGGAATATCCGAGAGTTCAAAAGACGATCCCAGGGTATCATCATCCCAGGTGATGAGCTTTTGCCCTATCAAATCCACCACTCCGCCAAATTGATCTTCCTGACCTAACGGTATCTGTATCGGGAGTGGAATGGAGCTGAACCTCTCTTTCATCATCTGAATTGTTCCGGAAAAATCTGCACCCATTCTGTCCATCTTATTAATAAAGGCCACCTTCGGCACACCATATTTATCCGCCTGATGCCAGACGGTTTCCGACTGGGGTTCCACACCCCCTACGGCACAGAAGACAACCACCACACCATCCAGCACCCGCAGGCAGCGCTCAACTTCCATGGTAAAATCAACATGACCGGGAGTATCGATGATATGTATCTCATGATTTTTCCAGTCGAAGGTGGTGACTGCCGAGGTAATGGTTATCCCTCTTTCCTGCTCTTGGGGCATCCAGTCCATAACGGCTTCGCCATTGTGAACCTCACCCATTTTATGGGATCTTCCCGTATAGAAGAGTATCCTCTCCGTAACGGTGGTCTTGCCCGCATCTATATGGGCAACTATACCGATATTTCTTGTTCTTGAAAGTTTTGTTTTTGAAGACATCCCCGGCTTCACCCCCCCGCTGAACCCTGCGCTATCAATTCCCTGTTAAGGATAAAGGAACGGCTCGTGTCAATATGTCCTCTTATTGTTCTCAATTTCTTCCCCTCTATCAAGATTTTTACCCTTTTAATATCAGGAATATTTGACATCAGGGTATTGGTGAGGGAATATATCGTCGCCATTTCACTGGCACTTCCCCCAGGATGAAGTTCAAGAAGATTTTTGCCGAAGCTGACATAGGCGGTTCCGCTCTTCCCCATTTTAACACTCTTGAGTTGCGTACCCCCTGGAAATGTCTTCACCAGGCCGGTTTTGGGACCTTCCACAAGGGCCATTACCAGCTCCTTTGCCTGATCATTTATGCTTTTTTTCTTTGGAATATATCTCTTTTCAGGAACCAGAAATCGCTCGTTCGAATCGGAAAAGTAAAGCACCACCTTCTGTTTCTCCTTTTTCTTTACAGAAACACCTTTACCTGTGGTTGGTGGATACACGGAATCGAAGAGGGTAACGAAGAAAAAAAAGAGGCAACCCACTGCAATTGTAATAATTACGGAAAGGAGGAAAAGCCGGAGATTTTTCTTCCTTTTTTTTGATTTTATCGTGCTGGTTCTCTTTTTTCTCTTTGTAGCCATAATCTGTTATTATACTCCTTGGTTTTATTGGTTTCATTGGTTAACTAATCGAACTAATTAAACCAATCGAACTAATTGAACAGTTGTTGTTTCTCTCACCCTTCAATGGCTTCCAGACTCTCCCTTGCCTTCCTGCCAAATTCCGACTCCGGGGCTATCCTGACGACAGCCCTGAACTCTTCTATCGCCCCATCTACATTTCCCTTCTTGACATAGCATCTTCCCAGCCAGTAATGAGGTTCAACATATTCGGGAGCGATCTCCAACGATTTCCTGAAGTGCCTTATCGCTTTATCCACATCTCCCAATTTGAAACTGACAATTCCCATATCCTTTTCTATCAAAGGAATGGGTATAGTGTTCGGTTTCTTTATTACCGCTTCATTATATTTAGTCAGCGCTGTCCGATAATCCCCTTTTTGTGAATAGGCCCTCCCCATGTTGTACAGCGCCACTTCCGGGGTCGTGTAAAGGACGTTGGCAAGAGCTTTATTGAATTCCCCTATTGCCTTATCCACAAGACCGATACTCAAGTAAATAGTGCCAAGATAATTATGGGCATTCGAATAATTCGGCTTTAAGTCCACCACCTTTTCGAATTCTGCTATCGCCTCTTTTGTAAGCCCCTTCCCATGGTAGGATATACCAAGACAATAGTGAATCTCAGGATCCCTCGGGTTTATTTTTTCTGCTTCAAGGAGTTCCTTCAGGGCGAAAGTGTATTGCCTTGCTTGGATATAGGCTTTCCCTACGTCAAGATGTGCATCTGCCCGCTCTTTTTTCAAGCCGTTGGTAGCACACCCCGCCATTCCACAGAGAATAAAAAAAATGACCGTTACAACTATCAAATTTGTTCTTTTCATGGTTTCCTCTCCAGGTTATATGAAAGTTATCCGCAGATTACGCAGATTTTCGCAGGTTGGGTTTCGTCCCCCAACCCAACCTGCAATCTTACGCCCCGCGCCTTTCATGCTTCGTTGTGACTGCAGGCCATGGGGGTTTATTTGGTTCTATTAGTTCGATTAGTTAACCAATACAATAAATGAAACCAATTGAACTAACGAAACTGTTCTTCTTCTCTTTCTTTGTGCCTCTGTGCCTTTGTTACTTTGTGCCTACTTGTTATTCCCGTTTACCCACCAGTCGCTTTTATCCTTGAACCACCAATCGGATGAATCTGTCTTGACTATGGTATCGACCATCTTCTTTGCAGTATCGGTAAAGAGTCTTTTTACTGCAAAAGCTATCCATTCCTTGCTGTACTTATTTCCCAGGTCCCCGCACTCCTTGAGCTGAAAAATCAAGGAAAGCTGATCGGCATCCTGGGCAATGAGGGCTTCCTTTGACTTTTTTTCATTAAATTCATCTATGACGGATTTGATATCGTCCCCAAAGAAAAGGTTTTCAGTAAGTTCTCTGACGGCCTTCTCCTCATCCACCGTTACATATTTTTTGTTGACATAGTTCATATCCCCCGTTCTCGCCTCGGGAAGATCATGGACAAGGCACATCTTGAGGACCTTCAGTTCATCAACGTCGCTTTCCAGCTTACACAGGGCATATCCTATAAATATCGTTTTCAGTATATGTTCCGCAACCGATTCATCACCGGAACCGAGAAACTGAAACCCTGTCCTGGGGGTCTTTTTCAACATACCCACTTCAAATAAAAAGTTTACAATATCCTTCATCTTAATCTCTTTTCAGTATTTTGACCCTGTTCTCCATCATATCGGAGAGTTTTCTCATCTCAAGCTGAAGCGACGCGATCCCATCAGGCCTCATGGAAATCAGTTTATCAAGGCGCTCCCTCCAGTATTCCACCACCGATATCTCATTTTCTTTTACTTTCTTTTCAAACCGCTTCTGAAATTCCTTTAAGAATTCTGAATCCTTATCTCTAAAATCCATTTTGTCCCTATCCTCCATCCGGCAGAAAAACTTTTGGTCCCCACAAAAACCGGATTATTATATCATCCAAACCCTATCTTGCAACAAAAAAGGCCGGTAAGGTATACTTGTTTATTTCATATAGCATCCCAAGTCAATTGTAAACAACGCGGGCTTCGTCATGGAAAGTGAAGCTCCCCGCCCACAGGGCGGGGCTTACCGGCAAGGAAAACATTTATTCATATTGCGCCCCTTACCTCGCCTACAAGGCGGGCTTGCGGGATGCGCCCCCGGTCGAAAACCTTTTTCGCCTTGACATATTTGCAACATTCCTGTATACGACAGCAGTTTGAAAGAGGGAAAGCGGCTTGCCGACCGCATCTTAAACCAGAGACCAAATGCGAGTGTTAGAGTAAGTGGGTTGTATGTAACAACTTTCCCAATTTTTGGAGGAATTCGCTTTTTGGAATATAAACAAACTTTTGGAAAGAATAAACAAGGGAGGTAGCAATTATGGCGTTAGACTTTACTTTTACAGAAGAACAGAAGATGCTTGAAGACAGTGTATACAGGTGGGCAATGGACTGGCTGGAACCCCAGATGGAACATCTGTACGAAGTGGATGAAATGCCCCCGGATCTCTTCAAGGAAACCGCAAAGCTCGGCATCAACGGGATCGTCTTTGAAGAAAAATATGGCGGGACAGAGATGGGCTATGTAGAAACAACTCTTGCTTATGAAACCATTGCCCGAGTGAGCAATGCCCTTTCCATGACCGTCGGCGCGAGCCAGACACTCTGCTTCGACAACTTCAGGAGAAATGCCACGGAAGAGCAGAAGATGGAAATATTGCCAAAGTCCGTAACCGGCGAATACATAGGCTGCCTTGGCATTACCGAACCCAACGCGGGTTCTGACGCCATGAGCCTGGCAACGAAAGCCGAAAAGAAGGGTGATAAATATATCATTAATGGAAGCAAGATCTTCATCACCAACGGTCCTGTAGCAGATATTTTCACGTTCTATGCCAAGACAGATCCTGAAAAGGGGCCCCACGGGATATCCGCCTTCTGGTTCAATATGAAGGACGCGAAAGGCCTGACCGTTGAAAAGATCAAGAAATGGGGTCATCGAACATCCCCCACCGGATTGATGACCTTTGAGGACGTGGAGATTCCTGAAGATCAGCTTATTGGCGGTTTAAATAAGGGCGTGGCCGTATTGACAAGTGGTCTTTGTACTGAAAGAATTACTCTCTGCGGCTGTACTCTCGGCTCACAGAGAAGATGCCTCGAAGAAAGCCTGAAGTACGCCAAGGAAAGGGTCCAGTTTGGAAAACCGATCAGCTCCTTCCAGCTCATCCAGGGAAAGCTTGCCGATATGTACTGTGATTACAAGGCATCCAAATGGATGGCTTACAGCGCAGCCGCCTACTGTGACTCCTTAGAGAACAAGAGTGGCGGAAAGGGAACAGACCTTGACCGGATGGCGGCCGCGGCCCTCCTGTACTGTGGTGAAAAAGGAACCAAAATCGGTCTTGATGCGATTCAGATTCACGGTGGCTATGGCTACTGCACGGAATATGCGGTAACCAGGCACTTCCTGGATCAGAAACTCTGGGACATTGGCGCGGGTACCTCTGAAGTGAGAAGAATCATCATCGCAAGAGAGCTGATGAGAGACAATTTCGCGAGTGGCCTTTAATAACCAATCTCTAAAATGTGTAAAAAAGCCATGGCCTTTACGACCATGGCTTTTTTATTGCATTTCACATACTGATTTGACTTTCAGGAATAACTTATGTAAAATATTTGGTTAAAAGACTATTTCTCACTTTCAAGGAAAGGAATTCTATGAGCCTCCGCAATTTATCAGGCTGTTTTCCTGTCATACTGCTTCTGTTGATTCTTGCCGTTCCATCATACGCTTCAGGTGTAAAAGAGGACACGGCACACCTTTCATTTACAAAGACGGCTGTTTCAAAAGAGAAGCTCCATTCGTACGTCGTGGAAAGAGGGGACATTGTATCAAATATCATCCGGGTACAACTGGGGGTAGCACATGGCGACATTTACAGAATATTAAAGATCGTAAAACGACTCAATCCCAAAATAAAGAACATAAACAGAATACGTCCCGGACAGACATTGATACTCCCGGGGAGAAACATACTGAAAACCGCTAGGAGAGGAGGCGTCTCCGCGGTCGGCAAAGGAACCGGCGGCACAGACGTCAAAACGGAGGCAACACCCTTCATGCCCGCGAAGAATCATCTGCCCGTGATCGAACATACGATAAACCGCCTGGATGGATCAGTTACAACAACTGGAAATTACTACATCCCCATTCCTCCAGCCGGTCAGGTAACCATCAATTGTTCCATGGTGCCGGTTGTGGAGCTGGATGACGGAAGCAGGATTTTACTCGACTTCTCCAGCCAGATACCCCGGGATCTCGAAAAAATGATTGAAACAACCTGGAAAAATTACTCCATCGTCAGTAACAACAAGGGGATATTTTCCGTCCTTGAAAAGATAATAAACAAATCGAAAACGCATTCCCTTAAAAAATTTGGCAAGTATGTGAAAGTAGGGGGAAATCCTCAGATCAAGATATAGCTCGACTGGCTGGTATCAAAAAAAATAGCCATCGGCGGAAAACCATATCTGCACGGGTTGAACCTTGTTAAAAACCGCTCACATCTGCTACCTCAATCGATAAAGAAATATGCTAAAAAAAACGATCTGACGGTCACAGAGATTATAGCAGAATCAGGGATTGCGCATGCCGCAGACGAGGACTACCCTGCCCCGCGCTTTCCCGCAATAAATTCCACCTCGAACAGGGAACTTGCATATTCCTTACTTACAATTTTAGGATATACACCTGCAAGAAACGTCGAGGTCAAGATATTTGACTCGGCCAGGGATGGTTTTGACCTGTCGGTAAACGCCGATCTGTTATTAAAGACTGAAGAAAAGTGCGTCATTCTCAATTTCAAAAAAATGCCGCGGCAATTTATAGACATATTCAGGGAAAGGGGAACCAATATCATTTTCATATCCGAAGGTGAACGGAAAAAGGGGGTCGTTCGAAAAATCCTCTATACCATGAATATTCCATTCTCCTCCGGCGATTTCAAGTTTTCAATTCCCAAAAAGGCAGATAAGCCAAGAGTAATCATCTACCTTCCCGCTACGAAGATGACGAAAAACAAAAACTCTGAGTATCATCTTGTCGATTTTGAAATAGATCGTGAAATCCGGGGATTGCTTCACAGAAAGTGGGGGGTGAATTTAATTAAATATTGAAGGTAAAAGCGATAGCGCTTTTTTCAGGGGGGCTGGACAGCATACTTGCTGTAAAGGTCATACAGGAACAGGGAATTGACGTTCTGGGCGTGACTTTCGCGACCCCCTTTTTCGGCGCTCAAAAATCCATAGAAGCAGCAAAAAGAATCGGCCTTCCCCTGCTTACCATAGACATCACGGAAGAATATCTTGCCATGCTCAAGGCGCCAAGGTATGGATATGGACGCAACATGAATCCATGCATAGACTGCCATACCCTGATGCTGAAAATAGCGGGCGGGAAAATGAAAGAGTTGGGGGCAGAT
Source organism: Pseudomonadota bacterium (assembly GCA_015222855.1). Classification (GTDB taxonomy): domain Bacteria; phylum Desulfobacterota; class Syntrophia; order Syntrophales; family JADFWA01; genus JADFWA01. The sequence goes on from JADFWA010000399.1 coordinate 8,446, forward strand.
TTCCTGTTTACGGGGGAAGTGATGGGACAGCGTCCCATGTCCCAAGGCAAACAATCCCTTCATATTGTGGCAAAAAACTCGGGATACAATGGCTATGTCCTGCGACCGTTGAGTGGCCGTCTCCTCCCGGAAACGATACCGGAAACTGAAGGTAAGGTCGACCGGGAAAAACTCTTTGACATCCAGGGAAGGGGCCGAAAACAGCAGATGGAGATGACCATAAAGTACGGGATATCTGACTATTCAACCCCTGCCGGCGGATGTCTCCTCACCGACCGGATGTTTTCGAAAAGGCTGAAAGACCTGTTTGAACACGGGGAGGATTTCAAGGTCAGGGACATAGAGCTTCTGAAAACCGGAAGGCACATCAGACTGGACGAGAAGACCAAGATAATTGTCGGGAGAAATAAAAGTGACAATGCGGCCATCCAAGGTCTTTCGGAGGATGGAGATATCGTTATCACCATGACGCATTTCCCGGGGCCAACCGTTCTGGTACCTTACGGGTGTAACGACAAAACCCTTGATCACGCGGCCGCGATATGCGCCCTTTACAGCAGCGCGCCGGACGGAGAAGAGGTCGAAGCCGGATGTAAAATCGGAACGACCGTCAAGTCAATCTCCACAACAGCGGCTAAAAGAGATGATGTGAAAAACTTGATTATTTAAGACAACCCCTTTAGCCTTTAGCCTTCCCCCTTTAACCTTTAACCTTTAGCCCTTAGCCTTTAGCCTGTTTTTATAACGGCCTATGCTGTTCTCTCAAGAGATCATTTACCGTCTTAACCGGATTAAAGGTCTCGATCGGCACTTCCATAAAAACGGTGTTCCAGCGTGCCATAGAACCGTTCCACAGGCCGGGAAGCTCCAGCGCCTTCAGATCCCTGCCCTCCTGAGATTTTTGCGCAATCAAAGCAGCTTTCCTGTCGACAAACCTGTCCAGATCAAATTTATTCGATCTGTAGTCTCTGACACCGCATACCAGATCAACCGGATTAAAATGGGTGGCGGACGTCCAGACGGCCTTCTGCTGCTCTGAGTCCATGTTTAGCTGAGCGCTCTCTATAATCTGCAGTGACTGTGTCCCATCCTCTTCCTCCACCCAGAATGGCCCCCCGCCAGGCTCTCCCACATTTTTCACCATGCCGCATATCCGAAGCGGGCGGTTCAACCTGTTAACAATAAAATCCTTCCTCTCAATATCAGAAAAACCATTAAATCCCGGCGGAAAAACTATATTTAGTCCCTCTTCGCAAAAACCAGCTACGTCTAATAAGGTCTTTTCATCTATCCTTTCGGAAGACAGCAGGCGCAAATATTCAAATATCTCTTCCTGAAGCCTTACCAGATAACCTCCCAGGATCTTTTTATACCGGACGGTCGCCTCCTTTAATCTATCGGGAACAACGTTATCTATATTCTTTAAAAATATAATGTCTCCATCAATGGTGTTCAGATTTTCCAGAAGCGCCCCGTGTCCCCCCGGTCTGAAAACCAGATCCCCTCCGCCGTCTCGAAAGGGGCGGTTCTCCATATCAACAGCAATGGTATTGGTTGATGCAAGCTGGGTGGAAAGACGGAAATCAAATGTCACACCATAGCGATTCTCATAATAATCCCTCACACGTGAAAAACAATCCTCCACACCCGTTTTATGCTCTTCAGAAACTGTACAGTGGATCCGGCAAACACTCTCGGCATCACGTACATACAGAACCGCTTCAACCAAATGTTCCTCAAGGGAGGTACGATTGCGATCCGGGTACACATGGAATTTAAGAAGCGCCTTGGGAAGATGGGCATAATTCAAACCGCTCCCTGTCAGAATATATTCCAATACCTTTGAAAACTCCCCGTTTCTCATCAATTCCCTGATATCATAACCTCCCTGTGAAACAGCATCTGTTAGATCATCGTAGAAGGCATATTTGTCAATATCTCCGGCAAAATCCGCCCCCATTTCAGGATCTGAGTTGAGACTTCTCATCTCATAGTATCTGTACCAATCTCTGAACATGCGGCTCGCGGCCCCCGAAGAAGGCACAAACTTCAGCATCCTGCCCTTCCCTGCCGCCTCATCATGAACAGCTATTAACTCCTCCTTATCCTCTTCAGAAATAATGGTAATGCCGTCACCAACCGTACAGGGCCTGTTCAGCCTGACCATATGGGCGCCCCTCTTGAAGATTTCAAGCTGAGTCAGCACCTTCTCCTCAGTCAAACCCTCCGCCTCGATCCTTCTTATATCCTCGCCGGTAAAAATCGATCCCGTCATTCGAACATCCTTTCTGTAAGCATTTCTTTTCTTTTGACAAAAACCCGGTTTTACAGTTTAATGATTTCGGTTATTGAACAACCAACAATAGGAATATACCACTATGTTGAAATTTAGAACAGAAATTATTGGGAAAGAAATCCCTCAAGACCCAGGAATTGAAGAGCTGAAATACTGGTGCGGCGAATTTCACCGCCTAAATCTTGCCCCTCTTTATAAAGGCGGCTCCCTGGGAAACCTGAGCTTCAGACTGAAAAGCGGTGAAGATTCATTCATTATTACAGGTTCAAGAATTGACCTGCAGGGTGAATTATCCAACGATTATTTCATGACGGTGCATTCATGCAACCTGAAGGAAGGTATTGTTTATGCCAGCGGCACGAAAGAGCCCTCTTCGGAAAGCAGGCTGCACTTTGCAATCTATAACCGGAGAAAAGATGTCAACGCCGTTTTTCATGGCCACTCCAGGGATATCTTATCCTGCGTGAATAAACTGAAGGTGCCGGAGACAAGGCAGAAAGCATCCTATGGAAGCATGAAACTGGTTCAAAGTGTTCTGGAAATACTGGATGATGAATCTTTCCTGGTCATGAAAGGTCACGGCTTCATCTCCCTCGGCAAAACGATGAAAGAAGCGGGAGAGCTTGCCGTACAAATGCGTGAAAGATGTCTTTTGTAGCAGTTCACTTTGAAAAATCGGATGCCGCAACGGCTGCAGAATTTTACACTGAGAGGAATTCCATACCTTCTTTACGATCTCGATGACTTCCAGTTTTTCAAGGCATCCGCGAATGGGCTTCCGGGTGATGCCTGTTTTTCATCCTTTTTCGGCTTTGGACGTTTGCCGTTCGGCTTTTTTACCTTTTCTGTTTTTTCACTTTGCTGTTCGCATGGTTCAAGTGGATCCTTCTTCATCGACAACGAGATACGTTTCCTTTCAACATCCACACTCATAACAGTAACCATCACCTTCCGGTTCACCTCTACTACATCGTGTGGATTGCGGACAAACTTGTCAGCAAGTTCGCTGATGTGTACAAGACCGTCCTGGTGCACTCCAATGTCAACAAACGCTCCAAATGCCGTGACGTTTGTTACTACACCCGGAAGTTTCATGCCCACCTCCAGATCGAAAATTTTATTGATGCCTTCCGTGAATGTAAAAAGTTCGAACTGTTCGCGCGGGTCCCTTCCGGGCTTCGCAAGTTCGTCTATAATATCTTTCAGCGTCGGCATTCCAATGGCATCGGTAATGTAATTCCCCAACTTAATTCTGCTCCGCATCTCAGGTTCGCTCATCAGATTGGCTATCGTACAATTGAGGTCTCTGGCCATCACTTCGACAACGGGGTATCTTTCGGGATGAACGGCAGAGGTATCAAGGGGATTTTTTGCTCCGCTAATCCTCAAGAAACCGGCCGCCTGCTCGAATGTTTTCGGACCCATACCGGGAACTTTCAGTAGTTCCGCCCGTGAAAGAAACGCTCCATTTTCATTGCGGTGCATAAC
>JADFWA010000400.1 GCA_015222855.1 Pseudomonadota bacterium
GCGCTTACGAAGGTTAAAGGTTAAAGGTTAAAGGCTGAAGGCTAAAGTTGAAATGATCTTAAACTCTGAACTTTGAACTCTGAACTCTAAATATGAACTGTACACTAACCATAGACGAAATTCTGGAGGCAACGGGTGGAACGATAATCAGGGAAAGCTCCGGCAGGGTATTCAATGGACTGTCCACCGATTCAAGGAGCATCTCGAAGGGGACACTCTTTCTCCCGATCATAGGAGAAAGATTTGACGGGCACGACTTTATCGCCGCCGCCATAGCCGGCGGGGCTTCGGGATCACTGGTTCAAAGGGGTCTGGAAGAAAAACTTAAAGCTGTTGTCGAAGATGTTGCCCTGATCGTAGTCGACGATACCCTGAAAGCACTGGGTGACATTGCTCATTTCTGGCGCATGAGATTTGAAATCCCGGTTATAGCCGTAACGGGAAGTTCAGGGAAAACGACAACGAAGGAAATGATTGCCGGGATCATGGAACTGACAAAAAAGGTATTAAAAACCCAGGGGAATTTCAACAACCTTATCGGTCTTCCGCTGACACTCCTTGAGATGAATACCGGCCATGAAGCGGCGATCCTGGAGATGGGAACAAACGCAAGGGGGGAAATAGGAAGGCTCACGAGAATAGCAAGGCCGGATGTAGGCATCATTACCAACATCGGGCCGGCTCACCTGGAGGGTCTTGAATCCATGGATGTGGTGAAGGAAGAAAAGTGGGATCTCTTTAATAATATGGGAAATAAGGGGGTTGCCATTATCAATAATGACGATGATTCACTGAGCGCGCTTTCCAGCCGGTGGAAAGGAAAGACTGTCACATTCGGCATCAAAAAAGATGCCGATGTCCGCGCGGAGGATATCACAAAAAAAGGGGAAATGGGGGCAGATTTTACTCTCAGGATGGATGGCAACTCCCGTGAAATAGCAATGTCAACCGCGGGAAAACACAACATCTACAATGCCCTTGCCGCCGCCGCATCCTGCCGGGCTGCGGGTATCGAATATGATTTGATCTGTGAAGGGTTGATGTCGTTCAAGCCAATCTCCGGGCGTATGGAAATTATGAAATTGAAAAACGGGGCATTCCTGATTGACGATACATACAATGCCAATCCCGCATCGGTTGGCGTTGCCCTTGAAACATTGAAAGATTTAAGCGGGGAACATGGGAGTACTGTCGTTCTTGGAGATATGCTTGAGCTGGGCGCGTGGGCGGAGGAGATGCATGAAGGCATCGGAAACCTTATGGCAGACACGGGTGTCGATACGATTTTTCTCAAGGGAGAACTCATCCGCGCGGCAGCGGCAGGGGCAATCAAGAAAGGATTAAAGAGCGACCGGATATATTTCCCCGAAACCACAGGAGAGATAGTGGCCCATCTCAAGTCATATTTAAAAAAGGGGGACTGGGTGCTGGTCAAGGGATCGAGAAATATGAGGATGGAAGAGATCGTTCAGGGAATAATCAGTAAGTTCGGGCGTGAAAAATGAAAATATCAAAATTAAAAATTTAAAAATAAAATGATATTCCCGGCAGGTTGGCGGCTTTTCAGTATTATTCATTTTACTTTTTAACTTTTAATTTTGCATTTTGATATTAGGAGTCTAATTATGCTGTACCATCTTTTATATCCACTACATGAGACATATTCTTACTTTAATGTGTTTCGGTACATAACCTTCAGGACTATATATGCGACGATAACCGCCCTGGTTATCTGCTTTATCCTGGGGCCCTGGCTGATAAGAAAGCTCCAGTCGATGCGCATCGGTCAGCCGATAAGAGCTGACGGCCCGGATTCCCACCTTTCGAAGGAGGGAACCCCGACAATGGGGGGCATCCTGATTATCTTTTCCGTGGTCGTATCAACGCTCCTCTGGACCAATCTTACAACCGACTATGTGTGGCTTGTTCTCACGGTAACGGTTGGATTCGGTCTGATAGGCTTTATCGATGACTACCGGAAGCTAACGAACAAAAGCAGTAAAGGTATCCCCGGTCGTGTCAGGCTGTTGGGAGAAATTATTATAGCGCTCTTTGTCAGCATTATACTGTATATGAAACCGGGATTCAGCTCATCTGTAACAATACCCTTTGTTAAGACGCTGCTCCCCGATCTGGGATGGGGTTATGTAATTTTCTCAACATTCATCATCGTGGGAGCCGCAAACGCGGTGAATCTCACAGACGGGCTCGACGGACTTGCCATAGGCCCGGTCATAATATGCTTTGCAACCTATCTCCTCTTTGCATACTTTGCAGGCAATTTGAAAATATCCGGTTATCTGCAAACACCTTATGTGGCGGGAGTGGGGGAATTGGCAATCTTCTGCGGGGCCATGACGGGCGCGGGCCTCGGGTTTCTCTGGTACAACACCTATCCTGCCCAGGTATTTATGGGTGACGTGGGTTCTCTTTCTCTCGGCGGCGCCCTCGGAACCATGGCCATAGTGACAAAACAGGAAATACTGCTCGCCGTTGTGGGCGGGATATTTGTGATGGAGACCATTTCGGTCATATTTCAGGTCGGCTGGTTTAAGGTGTCAAACGGAAAGCGTATCTTCAGGATGGCGCCTCTTCATCATCATTTTGAGTTGAATGGCTGGGCGGAACCGAAGGTCATCGTGCGGTTCTGGATTATCTCCATAATCCTGGCCCTCCTTGCAATGAGTACCCTGAAACTGAGGTGATCTTATGTATCTGCATGGCAAAAAAGTGCTGGTTATCGGTCTTGGAAAGACGGGAGTTGCAACCGTTAAGTTCCTGTTAAAAGAAGGAGCTATAGTTTCCGCCACTGACGAAAAGCCGGCATCAGAATTGAAGGATGCTTTCAATGCCCTGAGAAACCTGGATGTAAATCTGCAAACAAGTGAACAGAGCATTGAAAGACTCTCCGAAATAGATCTGGTTATACCCTCACCGGGCGTTCCTCCATTTAAGAGTCCACTGTATGAAGCTGTAACGAAGAATATCCCTATCTTAAGCGAAATAGAGCTTGCCTCCAGATTTCTGAAAAGACAGATGATAGCAATTACCGGAACCAACGGAAAGACAACGACGACCAGGCTTCTGGGAAAGATACTGGAGAAGGCGGGGAAAAAGGTATTCGTCGGCGGAAACATCGGAAATCCCCTGATAGATTATGTAAGCGGAAAACAGGAAGACGACTATGTGGTGGTCGAGGTAAGCAGTTTCCAGCTTCAGTGGATCAAATCCTTCAGACCTTTTATATCCATACTCTTGAATGTGACTCGCGACCACATAGATTATCATGAAACGTTTGAGGAATACCGCGAGGTGAAGGAAAGAATCTTTAAAAATCAAATCGAGGGTGATCTCGCCATATTCAACGCGGATGATCTTCTGTCAATGCAACTTTCAAAAAGATTTCAGGCCGGTGTTATGTGTTTCAGCTCTTCATCAAGACAGACAAAGGGGATTTATCTCGACAGGAAAGTCCTGCTCTATAATGACCCATCTTCCTCGGTCAAAGATGAGCAATACCCGCTTGAAATGATAAAACTTCCGGGTGTTCACAATGTAGAAAACGTTATGGCCGCTGTGCTCGCCGCCAGAAGATGCGGATGCAATCGCCCCGATATTATTGCGGCTGTGGAGGACTTCAAGGGATTACCGCACAGGATAGAATTTGCCGGTCAAAAAGGTGGAGTAAAATTTTATAACGACTCCAAGGCGACAAATGTGGGTGCAACCGTCAGGGCGCTGGAGACCTTTTCCGAACCGATAATCCTCCTTCTCGGAGGGAGAGACAAGGGCGGAGATTTCAGGGTGCTGTCCTGGCCCATTAGCGAAAAAGTCCAGGAACTTATCCTCTTTGGCGAAGCGGGAAAAGATATAAAATCCCTTGTCGGCGGGAGAGTCCCGACCAAACTCGTAGCCTCCCTCAAGGAGGCGATCCTTCTTGCCCATAAACGTTCCTCATCCGGCGATGTTGTGCTGCTCTCCCCGGGGTGTGCGAGTTTTGACGAGTTTGTAAATTACGAGGAGCGCGGAAGATTCTTCAAGGAAGTTGTGAGGAACCTTTAATATGACTGAAAAGAAGCCGGATATCATTCTCCTGCTTGTGACTCTGATTCTCGTCACCGCCGGTACGGTGATGATATACAGTTCAAGCTCGGCAATCGCCGCGGAGAGGTTCGGAGATGGATACTACTTTCTCAAAAAACAGATGATGTTTGTCATCCTGGGACTTGGGGTAATGATCATGTTGTCCAGGATACCTTACTACTATCTCAGAAAAGTCGCGTATTTAAGCATTTTGCTCTCTGTCGCCCTCCTTTCCCTGCTTTTGATTTCTCAATTGGGGATCAAGGTAGGCGGCGCTACAAGGTGGCTTGATTTCGGGGTGTTTTCATTCCAGGTAACGGAACTTGTAAAGGTTTCACTGGTTCTCTTTCTGGCACACTTCCTGACCAGGAAAGAGGAGCATATAAAGGAACTTACACGGGGCTTTCTGATTCCTTTAATAATAACATCCATTATTATCGGCCTTGTATTGCTGCAGCCCGATTTCGGCACGGCGGCAATCATGGCAATGATACTGATATTTATGCTCTATCTGGCCGGAAGCAGGATTCTGCACCTGACCGGACTTGCTGCCCTGTTAATCCCGGCAGGGTTCATGCTGGTCATGCACGAGGGTTACCGTGTCAAGAGATTCCTGAGTTTTCTCGATCCCTGGAAGGATCCTACAAACTCAGGATTTCAGATTATCCAGTCCCTCCTTTCTTTCGGTTCCGGTGGAATGCTTGGTACCGGACTTGGGAATGGCATGCAAAAACTTTTCTATCTTCCCGAGCCGCATACGGATTTTATACTTTCGGTCATCGCGGAGGAGGGCGGATTTATCGGGGTTACAATCATTATCCTCCTGTTTGCTGTTCTTGTCTTCCGGGGGTTTATGATCTCACTCAAAGCACCGGATCTATTCAGCACCCTTCTGGCTTCAGGCCTGACGATAATCATCGCCGTGGAGGCATTTATAAACATAGCCGTGGTTATGGGACTGATCCCGACCAAGGGACTGGCGCTTCCCTTTCTGAGTTACGGAGGAACATCATTAATTATGAGCCTGGCAGCGGTGGGAATACTTTTGAATATATTCTCATGCCGGGAAGGAACCGGGACGTGAAGATAATAATAGCAGGTGGAGGAACGGGCGGCCATCTGTTCCCCGGGGTGGCTGTCGCGGAGGAATTCCTGAAGAGGGATAGGAAAAACAATGTCCTTTTCATCGGAACCGAAAGGGGCCTGGAAGGAAAAATATTGCCGGATATGGGATTTCAACTGCGAACCATCAATGTGGAAGGTATTAAGGGAAAGGGTCTTATGAAATCGATTGGGGCCTCATTCAAGATTCCAGGAAGTTTGGTTCAATCCTGGATGATTATTCGCGAATTCTGTCCGGATATAGTTATTGGTGTAGGGGGGTATGCTTCCGGACCGGCGGTTATCACGGCACATTTTATGGGGATCAAGACCGCGATTGCCGAACAGAACGCCATCCCCGGCATAACGAACAGGATACTCGGCAGGTTTGTGGACAGGGCATTTCTGACCTTTCCCAAAACGAAAAAATGGTTTTCCGAAGAAAAGGCGGTGGTTACAGGAAACCCCATCAGGAACGGGTTTTCAAAAGTGGAGGAAAAAACGGAAAGGATCGACGACAGGTTTGCACTTCTTATATTCGGCGGGAGCCAGGGAGCCCACGCCATAAACAGGGCTGTCCTCGATTCTGTTAAATATTTGAAGGAAATAAAGGATAAATTGAAGATCATACACCAGACGGGAAATGACGACCTCGAATGGGTTACAGAAGTTTATACGGACTGCGAAATGGATGCCGAGGTCTTACCTTTTATCGATGATATGGCCTCCGCCTACAGATCGGCGGATCTGCTGATATGCAGAGCGGGGGCAACGACGATCGCAGAGATAACGGCAAGCGGAAAGGCGGCTATCCTTGTACCCTTCCCCTTTGCGACCGGTGATCACCAGACAGAAAACGCCCGGGTTCTGACAGCTGCAGGGGCGGCCGAGATGATCCCTGAAAGAGATCTCAGCGGGGAACTCCTTGCCGAAGTGATTCGGCGATTTTACCGCAATACTTCCGCAATCGGGAAAATGGAGGAAAAATCCGCCAGTCTGGGGAATATAAGGGCTGCAGCGGATATTGTGGATGAATGTCTGGCACTTGTTACAGTTAGTTAGTTAGTTGGTTGGTTGGTTGGTTAGTTGGTTAGTTTTATTGTTAAAAGAGTTGGAATCCGAAACTAATCAAACCAATTAAACCAACAAAACTAACTAAACCAGAGGAGTCCTCATGTACAGAAAAGTAAAAAACATACATTTTGTCGGTATAGGGGGTATCGGCATGAGCGGTATAGCGGAGGTGCTCCTCAATATGGGCTATTTCGTGAGCGGATCTGACCTTAATGAGACTGACCTCACGGAACGGCTGGCCTCTCTGGGTATCAGTATTTCCTACGGTCACAGCCCATCCAATCTCGGAGATGCGGACGTTGTGGTCACGTCAACGGCCGTTGGAGAAGACAATCCTGAGGTAAAAATAGCTCACGAAAGGCATATTCCCGTTATTCCGCGCGCGGAGATGCTGGCTGAGCTACTGAAGATGAAATTCTCCATAGCGGTATCGGGAAGTCACGGAAAAACAACAACAACCTCCATGGTTGCCATGATACTTGCCCATGGCAATCTTGATCCCACAATGGTGATAGGCGGAAAACTTGCAAGCATAGGAAGCAACGCAAGGCTTGGCGATGGAGAATATATCGTGGCCGAGGCCGATGAAAGCGACGGTTCTTTTCTGAAACTGAGTCCATCCATCTCCGTAATTACAAATATTGATCTTGAGCACCTTGATTACTACCGGGACATCGAAGAAATCAAGGAGGCCTTTTTGCAGTTTGCCAATATTGTCCCCTTTTACGGATCCACAATACTCTGTCTCGATGACGACAATGTAGTCGAGATACTTCCTGAGATAAAAAGGAGAACTATTACTTATGGTCTTTCAGACCAGGCGGACTACCAGGCAAGGGATATATCCTTTGAAGGATCATCGTCAAACTTTGCCTTATATTACAGGGGTGATTTTCTGGGTGATATTTCTCTTAGCGTTCCGGGACTGTTCAATGTTTACAATTCCATGGCGGCTGTTGCCGTAGCCAGGGAACTGGATATGGCAATGCAGGAAATAAGGGAGGGTATTAAATCCTACGTCGGAGTCCATCGCAGGCTGGAGACCAAGGGCGAGGTGAATGGTATAATCGTTGTGGATGATTACGGTCATCATCCGACCGAGATCAGGGCAACCCTGACAGCCGCAAGGCAGGTGTGGAATAAGCGGCGGCTCATTGTCGTTTTTCAACCTCACCGCTACACCCGTACCAAAGCGCTCTTTGATGATTTCCTGACGGCCTTTCCAGATGCCGACGTCCTTATTCTGACCGACATATATGCTGCCAGTGAAAAGGAGATAGAGGGGGTCAATTCATCGGAGCTCTGTCAGGGGATAAAGCGCTGTGGTCACAAAAATGTAACACATATATCAGGTTCCGATGAAATCGTTGACCACCTGCTGGCGATAGCGGAACCAACGGACGTGATCATCACGCTGGGAGCGGGCGACGTCTGGAAGGTTGGTGAAGAATTTTTGAGAAGGGCCTTTGTAGAATTTCAGGCCGGGGAAGTTGAATGATCAGAGATAAGACATTTCGGGATAAACTGGAAAGTATCGTTTCCGGCAAGGTTCTCTTTGATGAACCGATGTCCCGGCATACTTCCATCGGTGTCGGTGGGATGACCGACGTACTTGTGTTTCCCCGCAGTATCGGGGAACTCAGCCGTGTTATCTCTTATCTCAGGGATTGTGATGTGCCCTTTATCCCGGTGGGCAATTGTACAAATCTTATAGTGAGAGATGGTGGATACAGGGGTGTTCTGATCTCCTTGAGAGAGCTTACGGCTATCGACCACCGGCAGTCATCCTTCTCAATCTATGCTGACGCCGGAGTCCCCTTCTCGGAAATCGTCAACCTGTCCATAAAGAAGTCCCTCGCCGGAATGGAATTTTGTGCCGGTATCCCGGGATCGGTGGGCGGTGGTGTAAAGATGAATGCCGGCGCCTTCGGCAGTGAACTGAAGGATGTCGTTGATACGGTCTCCCTCATAAACGGTAGAGGAAAAACAAAGGTTGCGGTGAAAGATGAACTCAAATTCGAATACAGAAACCTCGATCTTCCGGAAGGAACGGTTATCCTCGGTGCAAGGTTCCTGCTCACAAAGGGTTCGAGAGAAAAGATTCAGAGAAGGGTTTCGGAGATTATCGGTATGAGAAAGAGAAAACACCCCCTTGAATATCGCAGCGCCGGTTCCATATTCAAGAATCCACCCGATATTTCCGCCGGCAAGATCATAGATGATATCGGACTTAAGGGTGAAAAAATCGGTGACGCAAGGATATCCGAGATGCACGGAAATTTTATCGTGAACTCAGGAAAGGCAAAAGCAAAGGACATAATCTCCCTGATAGATATGGCACAGAAGAAGGTATGGGAAGAAAAGGGCATCCATCTCGAGATCGAGGTGAAGATAATAGGCGTTGACTGATGAAAAAATCGATTAAATCCAGGATTGAGACGAAAAAAAACAGTCTGAAGAGACGTTCAAGGAAGATCTTTTACGAAATTCTCAAGGTGTCCGCGCTGATCGGAACAGTTGTTGCCTTAACCGTGCTCATGATATTCGCATATAATTATATGGTCAGCTCACCCTGTTTCCAGATTGAGAGGACGATTATCAGAGGGTGCGAAAGGACTACAGAGAAGGAAATACTGGCGATTGCGGGAATAAAACCCTCTCAAAACATCCTGGCGGTTAATCTGGGTGAAATGGCGCGAAGGATTGAGGCAAATCCCTGGGTAGAAGATGTCTCAATAGGAAGGGAACTCCCAAACAGACTGGTTATAGAGATTAGTGAACGGAAGGCGGTTGCACTGGTTAAGAGAGACAAAAGCTTCTATTTCATGGATTGTAATGGAGTCATATTTAAAAAATTAAAACCCGGTGAGAAGGCGAACCTTCCCATTCTTACCGGACTTTATAAGAATACAGCTCTTTTAAAAAAATTCATCGATCTCATAACCTGCCTGTCATCCAACAACGGGTTCCATGAAATAAGGAATGTCTCGGAGATTCATGGAGATGAAATCTTCGGGTTTTCCCTCTTTACCAACGGTGGCCTTAGCCTTCGACTTGGTTTCGAAAACTACGGGGAAAAATTAAAACGGTTAAAACCGGTAATGACAGACCTGACCAGAAGGAATTTAAACAAGGGTTTTTTACACATTGATCTGAGCAATACAGGAAGAATTGTTGTTCAGAGGAAGAACGTTTTGAAAGAAGGCTACAGTACCTAAACAACCTGCCAGGAAAGGTGGATGGACAAATGGGGAAAAAGGGAGATGTAATTGTCGGATTGGATATCGGGACCACAAAGGTCTGCGTCATTGTCGGTGGAGTGACGGACACCGGTGTCGACATTGTCGGGATAGGATCTCACCCTTCGGATGGACTGAGAAAAGGGGTTGTAGTCAATATCGAAAGCACCGTTAATTCTATAAAGGGAGCTGTGGAGGAGGCTGAACTCATGTCCGGCTTCGAGGTCGGTTCCGTCTTTACCGGGATTGCGGGGGGGCATATCAAGGGCTTCAACAGTCATGGTGTTGTGGCGGTCAAGGGTCGCGAGGTTGATGAAAACGATGTGAAGAGATCAATCGAAGCGGCAAAGGCCATAGCCGTTCCCCTGGACAGAGAGGTACTTCATGTATTGCCCCAGCACTACATCGTGGATGATCAGGACGGGGTGAAAACCCCTGTAGGAATGTCCGGTGTCCGGCTTGAGGCAAAAGTGCATATCGTCACAGGCGCCGTTACATCCGCGCAGAATATTATCAAATCGGTCAACCGTGTCGGACTGGATGTGAATGACATCGTCCTGGAACAACTGGCATCGAGTGAGGCGGTTCTCAGTCACGATGAAAAGGAGCTGGGAACAGCCGTAGTGGACATAGGCGGGGGCACTACCGATGTAGCTGTATTTTCTGAAGGGGGTATTAAACATACCGCCGTCCTGTCGCTCGGGGGAAACTACCTGACAAGCGATATTGCCGTCGGCCTTAAAACCCCGATCAGTGAGGCGGAAAAGATAAAGATAAAATACGGATGCGCCTATGCTCCCATGATTCCTAAAAATGAGACCATAGAAGTCCCCAGTGTAGGCGGAAGAGAACCAAGAAAGGTCTCACGCCAGATACTCGGGGAAATTATCGAGCCGCGCATGGAAGAAATACTCACTCTGGCCCACAGAGAGATAGTTAAATCCGGCTACGAGGATCTCCTGGCCGCCGGTGTCGTCCTGACGGGAGGGTCGGCAATGCTGGAAGGGATAGCGGAGTTGGCCGAACAGATATTCAATATGCAGGTTAGGGTAGGACATCCGACAGGCATAGGAGGGCTTACGGATATAGTCAACAGTCCCATGTACGCTACAGGTGTCGGGCTGATCATTTATGGAAGTAAGGATCAGTACAAGAATGTGTTTAAAAAGGGTGACGTAAATATATTTAACAGGGTAACCAGAAGGATGAAAAAATGGTTCACAGAATTCTTTTAGGAGGAGGGAAGGCCTATGTTTGAATTAGATGGAGGCGCGGGGAACTCCGCAAGGATCAAAGTTATCGGAATAGGGGGAGGTGGTGGCAACGCCGTAAATACCATGATATCCGCCAAGCTCAGAGGTGTGGATTTCATGACGGCGAATACCGATGCCCAGGCACTGGGGGCATCACTTTCACCCATTAAGATTCAGCTTGGTAATGAGGTTACAAAAGGTCTCGGCGCGGGTTCGGACCCTGACATAGGGAAAAGATCCGCCCTTGAGTCAAGGGACATAATCAGGAGTAACCTTGAGGGGGCGGATATGGTCTTTATCACAGCCGGCCTGGGCGGTGGAACAGGAACGGGCGGCGCCCCTGTTGTGGCGGAGATCGCAAAAGATATGGGGGCGCTGACCATCGCCGTCGTCACAAAACCCTTTCAGTTTGAGGGGAAAAAGAGGGAAAAACAGGCGGAGGAGGGAATCGCGGAACTCCGAAGTACTGTGGATTCCCTCATAGTGATCCCCAACCAGAGACTCCTCAGTGTAGGGGGGAGAACCATGTCGCTTCTGGATGCCTTCAAAAAGGCGGATGAAGTACTGTTTCATGCCGTCAAGGGAATTTCCGATTTGATCATGATTCATGGATTGATCAATCTCGATTTTGCCGATGTGAGAAACATCATGTCTGAAATGGGATTGGCGCTTATGGGCACGGGAATTTCGAGCGGAGAAAGCAGGGCGGTAGAGGCGGCTCAGAAGGCGATATCCTCTCCCTTGCTGGAGGATAACACGATTCAGGGCGCGCGTGGTGTATTGCTCAATATAACGGGCGGACCGGATATGACCCTTGATGAAATCAACGAGGCGTCATCCCTGATTCGGAAGGAGGCGCATGAGGATGCCAATATCATCTTTGGAACCGTCGTTGATGAGAGTATGGGGGATGAAATACGTATTACAGTCATAGCCACCGGATTTGAAGAGGCTGAAAAGAAGAGATACGGCGTAACAAGTATGCCACATCTCGGTGGTTATAAGAAAGAGGATCTGTCGATGCCTACCTTCATCAGAAAGGACCATGCGGACAACGCCAATGTGGTCAGGATGGGCCTGATAGACGACGATACAGAAGGTGATCTCGAGGTTCCGACATTTCTGAGGAGGCAGGCGGACTGAAAAGCTCAAGGCAAAGGGCTAAAGGCTAAGGGTTAAAGGTTGATGGTCTCGTAAAAAGTCGTAAAAGTTGCCCCTTGTCATGCTGAACTCGTTTCAGCATCTAATTATTTCAATGAGTTAGAGGCCATGAAATAAATTCAGGGTGACAAAAAAAGAGTTTTTACGAATGCATCAAGGTTAAAGGGTTTTCCTTTTGCCTTTAGCCCTTTGCCCTTTGCCGGTAACATAATATGTCATGGAAACTTAAAAAGAAATACAAAGATATCCTGTCAAAGGAGAAGAATTATCAAAAAAAGGTCTGGGGAAACAAGATAACCGTTTGCCTCACCTATCCTAACCATTATCGGACAGGGATGTCCAACCTGGGGTTCCAAACCCTTTACGCTCTTTTTAACAACCATCCTTCCTTCCTTTGTGAGAGGGTGTTCCTTCCCGATCCCGGAGATGAAGTCAAATTCACCCCGGGATCAACCCCTCTCTTCAGTCTGGAATCCCAGAAGCCCATTGCGGATTTCGATATCATCGCCTTTTCCGTCTCTTTCGAAAACGATTACCCCAACATCCTGAAAATCCTGGACATGTCCAGAATAACCCTCCTTTCGCGCGAGCGAAAAGAAGAAGAACCACTCGTCATCGGGGGTGGCATTTCGGTTACCCTTAACCCCGAGCCCCTGGCCGACTTTTTCGACCTTTTCATATTGGGAGAAGGAGAAGAGGCCATCCCGGAGTTTCTCGATATCTTTGAAGAATCATATAATCTCAATCTTTCCAGGCATGAAACACTAAGGCGTGCACAAAGAGAAGTCGAGGGCGCTTACATTCCGGAGTTTTACTCCGTCACTTACAATTCGGACAGTCTTATAGAGGCATTCGAACCGACAGACTCATCATTTCCCGAAAGGATCAAAAAGAGGTGCGTCCGGAATATAAACGCGTTTAACACAGAGCAATCCATCACTACCCCAGACACGGAATTCGGAGATATGTTCCTTACGGAGGTAAGCAGAGGCTGCCGGCGCGGGTGCCGCTTCTGCGCGGCCGGTTTCGTGTACAGGCCCGCGAGATTCAGAAAACCGGAAATTCTCGAACAATCCATCACCCGTGGTCTGGAAAGCCAAAAGAAAATAGGACTGCTCGGTACGGCGGTATCCGATCATCCCGATCTTATCTCGCTCTGCCGGTCAATACTGGAAAAGGAAGGAAAGGTATCCATCGGTTCCCTCAGGCTGGATAGACTGAACCATGAGATGGTGGAACTGCTACGGGAAACCGGTGTGGAAACGATATCACTGGCCCCGGAGGCGGGTTCCCAGAGATTGAGAGATATAATCAACAAAGGGATTACGGAATCCCATATCTTTAATAGCGTAGAATTATTGATAGAAAATGGAATCTTGAACATGAGGCTTTATTTCATGGTGGGTCTCCCGACCGAAAGCACGGAGGATATAGATGCGATTATCGACCTCGCCAAAAGAATCAAGTACCATGCGATCAAACATACAGCGGGGAAAAATAAGTTCAGAAGGATTACGCTCAGCATAAATCAATTCATTCCAAAACCGGCCACTCCTTTTCAGTGGCAGGGCCTGGCGGATACAAATCTGGTAAGAAAAAGTATCCGAAGGATCAATGCGGCCCTGAGAAAGGAATCATCCATAAATGTAATACACGACATCCCGAAATGGAACTA
>JADFWA010000401.1 GCA_015222855.1 Pseudomonadota bacterium
GGAGAAGTGTTACTGGTGTCATCATAGAGTGGACGCCGGTCTAAAACCAGCCTGTGTGCTGGCCTGCCCCACTGGAGCAATAACATTCGGCGATCTTAACGACCCTCGAAGCGATATTGCCAAGGCCATCGCCAAGAATGCGGTTCAGGTAATAAAGCCTGATATGGGAACCGATCCCCAAACGTTTTACATCGGTCTTGAGCAAAGCGCTGTTGAGGCAAAAAAGATGAAAGAGGAATAGTGTCGTGGATACTCAGGTTCTTTACAACATCTTTCAACAGGATGCATTCGGCTTCAACATCGCCATGTATATCTATCTGACGGGTGTAAGCGCAGGGTCGTTTATCCTGTCCACATTGGCCTATGGTTTCGGCCTGAGCAAGTACAAACCACTCGGCAAGGTGGGCATTGTCGTGGCCACGATAGTTCTCATCATAGCCCCCCTATTTCTTCTCTTCCATGTAGGGATGCCCTACCGCGCTTGGCACCTTTTTATTTATCTCAACATGGCCTCTCCCATCACCTGGGGTTCATTCCTGCTGATACTCTACCCTATAAATTGTATTATATACGGCTATTTCATGTTTAAGGAAAACATGAAGCTCACCAGGATCTTTGGGCTTATTGGTATCCCCCTTGCTGTATCGGTCCATGGATATACAGGATTCATCCTGGCTTTCGGCAAGGCAAGAGCACTCTGGAATACTGCCCTTATGCCCATTCTCTTCCTCGTCTCAGCCGTTATCTCGGGTATTGCCCTCATGATTCTCATTTTCATCATTAAGGAACGTTTCTTCTCAAAAGATAAAAGGATTGACCGCGAGCTGGTATTTAGCCTTGGCAAACTTCTGGCCTGGATGATCGTCTTCGACCTCTTTCTTGTAGCTTGTGACCTTATAGTCCTTTCCATCTCCCACTCAGACGCTCAAGCAGCCGCCCACCTGCTCCTGCGCGGAGAATTCAGCTTCCTCTTCCTTGTCGTCGAGAATCTGCTGGGCAAGATCGTGCCCTTCATTCTCCTGGCAGTACCGAGGTTGAGGACAATGACTACAACAATAGTAGCCTCAATCCTGGTAGTCATTGGAATATTTTTCATGAGATATGTAGTCGTTTTGGCAGGAGAATTCTTGCCGCTTCTATAAAGGTATTTTAAGTTATGTCAAAAAAAAGAATCTCCAGACGAAAGTTCATGAAAACCAGTATCGTCTGGTTTACAGGAACAGCTGCTGGCCTCGGTTCCTTACAAGGGCAAACCTCCATAGAAAAGACCGGCGTATCCCGAACCTCACTCAAGTCTCTCCGGGCTATTCCCACGACGTGCGAACAGTGTCCGGCAGGCTGCGGCATCATTGCCTATCTGAACGGGGAGCGGCTCGTCCAACTCCTCGGGAATCCGGACCATCCCAATAACCAGGGAGGCATATGTGCCAAGGGTATTGCTGGCCTAAACCTGGTCAACGATCCCGAAAGATTGCTTTATCCGCTGAAGAGAAAAGGACCGAGAGGTGACGGCCAATGGACTAAAATTACCTGGGACGAAGCGTATTCCACCCTGGCTGCGCGCATAAAGGAGATAATAAGAGACGGCAGGATAAGCGAATTAGTGTTTGATAAGGGCCATGACGATCCTTTACTTGATCGATTTATCTTTGCTCTCGGATCGGCTCATACGATCGACAGGCCGGCCTTGAAGAACCTCAATCGCGCCACAGCCTTCACATCAATGACAGGATTTCCATCTCTTATCGAGGATGTCGGAAGCAGCCGCTTTATCCTGAACTTCGGCGCTAATCCTTTTGCTAACCACGACCAGTTCGTAGGAATTGCCCGCCGGCTTATCCATGCCCAGGTCGAGAAGGGGGCAAGACTTATAACATTTGACGTCAGGATGTCCGAGACCGCGGCCAAGAGCGATGCCTGGTATCCCATTAAAGCAGGAACCGATGGCATCGTTGCTCTGGCTATGGCTAAAATAATCGTGGACAAGGGACTGGCTAACAAGGATTTTATGGACCGCAAGACCAACTACTCGCTGGCAATGATAAAAAATCATCTATCCCTGTACACTCCCGAGAAAGCAGCCAAAGAGAGTGGTGTAAGAACAGCGGACATCCAACGACTGGCAATCGAGTTTGCTAAACAGAAGCCTTCTATGGCTTTAATCGGAGGGGGAGTAAGCGATCACAAAAATGGAACCCAGAATGTAAGGTCTGTAGCCCTCCTGAATTGGCTTGTCGGAAACCTTGAGAAGGAAGGAGGTCTTTTCTATCCTCGATTTCCTGTAAGTCTCCAGTCAAAGACGGCTTATTTAAAATCCAGGTTAAATTCAAGTAATAATATTAAAGGAATAGTAGAATTAAAAGAGACCAATACCCGAATTAACACCTATTTCGCCTATCTCTCCAATCCTGCCTATGAAGATCCTGACTGTGGATCAACTGTAGGTTTACTAAAAGACGAGAAAACTGTGCCCTTCCTGGTGGTGATGGATACCCATCTAACAGAAACAGCCATGATGGCTGACATGGTTCTTCCTGCGGCAACTTATCTGGAGGGATGGGGAGTAAGCAGTGCTCCATCACTGGATAAGGTTCCAATCTTGAATCTAAGACAGCCAGTTGTATCCATGCTAAGCACTGCCAAAGTTTTAAGGTCTCCAACCTTTGAGGTGGGCAAGCTCCTGGAACCAATGTTCCTGCCCAGGGGCGAGGCCGAAGAGGTGGGGAACGTGTGTCTGGAGCTGGCTCGAAGAATAAAAGGCCATGTTGGCAAAAATCTTCCTTATAAGGATACGCATGATTATATAACGAGAGTAATCTCTTCAATCCCAGGTATAAAGAAGGAGGGCGGTCTTAAAAATTTGAAGAGGCAGGGCCTGTGGGTCGACAAGGCTTCTAAATCGGGCGGTTACCGATACAGCCGCAAGAAAGAGCTGCCTGCCTTAGGCCAGAAGGTGGAGATCTATTCCAACACCTTGAAGCAGAATGGCCATTCCCCTTTACCAGAGTATCAACCTCTAACCGTGCCTAAAAAGAAAAAGGATGAGTTTATTCTCACCACCTTCAAATCCAATCTCTGGGCCAAAGGAACAGCCAACAGTAAATGGGCACGGGAGATACTCCATGAAAACCGCTTGTGGATTAACAAAGATGCAGCACACAGGTTAGGTATCAAGAATGGGGAAAGAGTTCGAGTTACCTCCTCTGTGGGGTCTTTAATCTCCCGCGTTCTAACAACTCACCGAATTCACCCCGAGTCTGTCGCCATTGCTGAAGGTTTAGGCCATTCTGCAGTAGGAAATGTAGCCAAGGCCAGGCGATTCAGGAGCAACGACCTGGATACAAATCTCATCTGGTGGGGTAGAAAAGGAAATGGTATGAATCCAAACGAGATCATTGAAAGACGAGTGGATCCCATGGGTGGGGGGCTTGGATTGAAGGATACCAGAGTTCGTATCGAGAAAATATGATGCATCGAAAAACGGAGGCATGAAAGAGATGATTAAAAAATGCATTCAAATCGCCGCCATTGTTTCTTTCTTTTGGATCTCCATATCGCCACTGAATGCCAAGGAGGCACCCAACCCAGCTGAAATAACAAGGTTAACCTATTCAGGCAATAATATTGTGCATTATCCATGCTTGAGCGATGACGGCCGTTGGATGCTCTATACGATTGAGATCAAAGACGAAGAAGAAACGATAAAGGCAGTAAAGGTAATGAATGTTGGAGACGGAAAAGAAAGAGAACTCTTCCGCGACGGAGAAAAAAAGGCTCGAGCCCCATTTGAGGATATATCCCTCCTTGTTGGCTCAAAACCACCTGTCTTGAGTGGAAACGGACGTGTGGCTGTATTTTCCTTGAGTTTAGGTGAGCCGGCGAATATCCTTGACCACTATTTAGCAGTGGTCAACACTGACGGCACCAATTTCCGGATCATCCTCTTCCCTATCAAAGCCCTGGAAGGAAAAGACTTAAAATCACTCGAATTTACTGGTGGTGATTGGGAACGAGTTTCTAATTACGCAGTGAGCAGTGATGGGAAGCGTATTGCCTGTATGCTCAAGGGACATCTGGGGCCAAGAAGATATGGCAACGCGGGTGGAATAGTTCTCCTGGATGTATCAACCAAAAAACAGAGAACTATCCTTGCCCCTGATTTCGAGGGGAACGAATGGAAATGGCCTTCATTTCCTCGCCGTCCGCTTATCGGTGGAGGATGGGCGTTTGCCTTGAGCGGAAACGGCCAAAAGATAGTGTTCGGAGCGCAGTCTTCTACAGAAAAAATTGATTATGATCTTTATGTTGTGAATTGGGATGGAAAAGAAATGAGGAGGATAACCGACTTCCACGACCGCTGGTTCAGTCTGGCCGATATAAGTCGCGGTGGAGAGAAAATTGTTTTCTTCTATAACGGAAGAAAAAAACAAGGCATGGGGACATATACCGTGAATGGCAACGGGAAAGAGCTGAAGTATATCAAGTCCAGGCTTGCACCCAGAGTAGAGCTTTTCGACATGTCAGGAGACGGTCAATACATTCTCTTTAAGCATATTTATAAAGGAATGATCCTTAATCTTAACACCGGCCTGGAGATGGTGGCCTTTGATGAGAGTACTCCTGGTTATGCCAAAGGTCTAACGCCTATGGACTTTCCCCGTATTCCAGCCTTCTGGAGTCCAAAGATTATGAGCCTTAAGGCAGACAGGGCACTGCTCGTCGGTCCTCCTCAAGGCAAGGAAACTCCTGAGATATACATGTTAAGTATTGATGTGAAATAAATAATGTCTTCTCCGAAATATAAGAAGCAATTTAGGATAATAGCCAGCCTTATCGTACTCGTCATTATAATCGGTGGAGGCGGTGTTGCTTCCTACCTTGTTCGCTACTCAGCAACAAACGAACTTATCTGCAGACAGTGCCATCCCGAGATTTCAGAGCTGTGGAGAAAGTCCAAAGGACATCCAGCGGATCAAACAAGATGTTACGAATGTCACTCTCGAGGGCTTGAATTAACTCCCAAGGACTGGAATGCTATAAAACATGCGCGGGATCAGTTTGTTCCCCCCGAATATCTTGCTGACGACGAACTGACTTCCCAGAGGTGTTTAGAGTGCCACAGAGATGTACTCAATCTGGGATATAAGGACATAAAGAAGATCATAAAATTCAATCACCGAATTCACTATGGAGAGGGTCTGGATTGCGTGGATTGTCACCGGCAAGCCGGGCATGAATATATGACAGGCAGTTCCAATCGTCCCTCGGTTACGGAATGCCTCGAGTGTCATCTTAGGGAATTTGAAGGACCACCCAAGAACCAGAAATGCCTTAATTGCCACGAAGTTATGCTGGCACCTGGCAAGTCCAACTAATATGATTAAAGCATTCGACATATTCTTTATTCTCTTAGCCCTTGTGATCTTTTTTTGGGGTATGAATAAACGCTTCCGGTTGTGGCGCATCGGCAGAGATGACAATCGGTCCGACAGAATGTGGTTGAGGTTAAAATCCCTTTTACAGGAGGGAATCGCCCATCGGAGGATTTTACAAGACCGATATCCAGGTTTCATACATCTTCTTGTGTTCATCGGCTTTATGGTTCCATTTATAGTTATTTTAATAACCCAGTTTGTGTTCACTTTGCCCGTCTCGATTTCCAGAATCATATCCCTTACCCTAGATATAATCGCCCTGGCCGCGATCGTGTCCTTACTCCTGGCCATTTATCGTCGTTACATAACTCGTCCTTCAAGGCTGGATAATCGGGCTGATGATTTTATTGCCCTTCTCCTCATCCTGTTTATCCTTTTGACTGGATTACTCCTCGAAGGCCTACGGTTATCTGTGATTGGAAGAGACACTCAGGCATTGGCACCTGTAGGGAAAGCATTAGCTTATTTTATTAACATGACAGGTCTAGAAACCGCCACCAAAAGCTTTCTGGCCATGGTTTTCTTCAGGATTCACTTTTTTCTCGTCCTGGGAATCACCGCCTATATTCCCTTCTCCAACCTATTCCATATAATAAGCTCTCCGCTAAATATGATTTATCGTTCTCTTGAGCCTAAGGGTATTCTCTCTCATCTAGACCTGGAGGATGAGGAAGCAGAGAGTTTTGGGATAGCCAGGATTGAGGAGTTTAGCTGGAAGCATCTTATGGACCTGGATGCCTGTATGCGATGCGGCCGGTGTCAAGATCACTGCCCAGCCTACTTAACCGAAAAACCTCTTTCTCCAAAGAAAGTCATAAATGATTTGAAAGATCATTTACACATGAGGGCTCCGCAGGTCATCAAGGCTAAGGCCAAAGGGGGTGACCCGGAAGAGGCCCCTCCTCTCACCGGGAGTGTCATCAAAGAAGATGAGCTCTGGACCTGTACAACCTGCCGTCCTTGTATGGACCACTGCCCTGTCTTCATCGAACATGTGGACAAAATAGTGGATATGAGACGCTATCAAGTAC
>JADFWA010000402.1 GCA_015222855.1 Pseudomonadota bacterium
GATTTTAATCCTCAAAATACTCAATGTATTCCTGCGGTTAAAATCTTCGCCTTCCTTGACCTTGCAAAAAATTTCTCATTCTTGGACAGCCTCCTAGTGGCCAGCATCTTGTATCCCGAACGCTTGCAATTACCTGTGAGATCTTTTTGAGGCTTTCAATGGATTAATTTTCTGCGTAGCTTCTTTTTCTCTTTGGGTATGTGATGCCATAGGACATCCGCCGATAGCCCATTTACTTGCAGGGTCAGGGTAGACCATACAATATGTCCCGGTAGGACACTCTATAATTTTGGCGCAACCTTCACACTTATCAATGATTGGATGACACCTGCCTCCATTAAATCCGCATCCCTTCTTGCTCATGAAGGCACACTCAAACCCAGACTTTATGCTTTGACAAACCATTTTAAACACCCCCTTCTAAATTTTTTAATGTAGTGGGTCATATAGCGATGAGACCTTTGCAAAACGTCCCCTTTCGCCCAATTTCGGCGTCAGGCTCAGATTTTAATCCTCAAAATACTCAATGTATTCCTGCGGTTAAAATCTTCGCCTTCCTTGAACTTGAACGAAATTGAACATTTTTCAAAGGTCTCGCGATATGCCTCCACTTACGCACAAAAAAATACCGGAAGCTACCTTAGAAACCGGCACCCCGGTATTTACCCCCCAAACGGGTGAGGCTTAATAATAAAAAAAATATTTTATGTCAAGAAAAAAGTTTCAATAGGCAGGAAATCTTATATAATTATTTCCAAAGCCCCGCAGGGATTGACTTCATACGTTAATCATGTTAGATCAATGCCACTATATTTGGGATGGACTAGGAGATTCGAGAATGGAGAAAGGCGCATCACAGGTTAATGAGCCGGTTGGGTCCAAAAAACTCAACGGAGTTCCGGTAAGAGTTTTTCTGAGATCCCTTCTTATTCAATCTTCATTGAACTTCTGGAGGATGCAGAATCTTGGTTTTGCATACTCATTGATTCCTCTTGTCAGGAAACTGGGGCAAAACAGACAACAGGTTTCCAATATGCTGACAAGACATCTCCGAATTTTCAATACCCATCCCTATATGTCGGGGGCGGTTATCGGGTCCGTGTTGAAACTGGAGGAGGATTTTTGTAAAGATGGTAATTGCCCGGAGGCGGATAAACTGAAGAAGGTTCTCACGGGGCCCTATGCGGCGATGGGAGATTCATTTTTTTGGGGTTCCCTGCAGCCTTTTTCAGCTATTGTCGGGGTGGCAATGGCGATTAAGGGGTTCCTGGCAGCCCCTTTGATCTTTCTTTTGATCTATAATCCTGTTCCTGTGTGGTTCAGGGTGAAGGGATTTATTGATGGGTACAGCAAGGGAAAGGGTTGGGTTGATTTTATCGGGATGATGAATATGCCCCGAATGTCAAGAAAAATCCGGTGGATGTCGGTAATTTTTCTTGGAATTCTTGCATATATTATCTCTGCCGTTCATTCCCATCCCTGCGTATCTCATTTTGGAATACCGGCAAAAATCTTTATGTTGGTTATTATCGTTCTTTGTTTTTTTGTAATACAAAGTGGAATATCTCAAATCAATATACTTTATGTGGCGGCATTTCTTTTCTTTGTGATAACAACCGTCATGGCCTGAGGCCTTTTGCAAAGGTCTCAACCTGAGCGGTTACAACAAAGTTATGGATAAGACGATAGAAACAAAAACCTTTATAATAAAAAATGAATTGGGTCTTCATGCGAGGGCCGCGGCCATGCTGGCACGTGAGTCAGACAGGTTTGAATCGAAGATTTTTTTTGAAAAGGACGGAATGGAAGTCGATGGGAGGAGTCTTCTGGACATTTTGACGCTTGCCTGTCCGAAGGGGGCCAGGATTACGATCAGGGCGGAAGGGGAGGATGCCCGTAACGCTATTGAAGGTCTTGGAAGGCTGATAGAAGATAAATTTGGAGAAAATTGATGAACGCCGGTGAAGAGAAAACAGTTTCCGTGCTTAAAGGAATAGGTGTGTCTCCGGGTATAGCCATTGGAAAGGTCTATGTCCTTGATCGTTCGGACGCGAAGATATTTCGGTATAAGTTGACCAAGAACAGCCTTGTAACCGGAGAAATAAAGAGATTCAGAAAGGCCTTGAAGGAGTCGGAGAGACAGCTTGCGGAAATCAAAAAGAAACTCGGTGATTATGAGGAGATAGAGTCATTATATATTATCGATGTCCATATCATGATTCTAAGGGACAGGATGTTGGCCGATAATACGATACGCAACATAGAAGATAAGTGTATCAACGCGGAGTGGGCTCTCCGGATGACCATTGACAAGTATAGAGAAATATTCAACAAAGTGGAAGATGATTATCTCAGGGAGCGAATCAGCGATGTGGAGTATGTGGGACAGAGGATTCTGAGCAATCTCGTCGGGAAGAAACATGAAACTGTTTCTGAAATTGGTGAAGATGTTGTGATTGTCGCGAAAGACCTTTCTCCGGCCGATACGGTTCAGATGAAGGTTGAAAAGATTTTGGGCTTTGCCACGGATAGCGGGGGAAAGACATCCCATACGGCCATCGTGGCGAGGTCAATTGAGATTCCCGCGGTAGTGGGTTTAAAAGAGATTACCGGTGAGGTAATGACCGATGACGAGATAATTATCGATGGCACCGCCGGTCTGGTAATCGTCAATCCGGACCCGGAGATAATAAAACGGTATGAAGAAAAAAAGAGCCATTATATGGCTATGGAAAAAGACCTGCTGAAGGGCGCGCACCTTCCTTCCATAACAAAGGATAACCATAGTGTGGGTATAGGGGCGAATATAGAATTTACCGAAGAGATTCCCTCCGCGGTGGCTCACGGGGCTAATGGTATTGGCCTTTACAGGACTGAATTTATTTATGTAAATAAAGAGCGGCTTCCCACTGAGGAAGAACATTTTTTGAACTACAAAAGTGCAATAAAAGGGAATGGCATTAAATGGGCGACAATCAGGACATTTGATCTTGGCGGTGACAAGTTTATTTCCGATCCCAGATTGGCTGAGGAGATGAACCCGGCAATGGGACTCCGGGCGATCAGGTATTGCCTGCGGGAAGTTGAATTGTTCAAGGTGCAGTTGAGGGCAATTTTACGCGCGAGCGCCTATGGGAATACCGGCATCCTCTTTCCCATGATCTCCGGAATAAAGGAGATTAGAGATGCCAAGAGGGTGGTTAATGAAGTAAAGGAAGAACTTCTGTCTGAGGGGATTCCAATCGGTGAGGATTTAAAAATAGGGATCATGATAGAGGTGCCGTCCGCCGTTATGATTGCCGATGAATTGGCAAAGGAGGTAGATTTTTTCAGTATCGGAACCAATGACCTGATCCAGTATACCCTGGCGATTGACAGGGTTAACGAGCGCGTTACCTATCTATATGAACCTCTTCATCCTGCCGTGTTAAAGCTGATAAAGCGTGTAGTTGATGCCGGTCACAAGGCGGGGATAAAGGTTGCCATGTGTGGGGAGATGGCAGGCGATCCTGTCTGTACGATGATTCTCCTCGGTCTTGAACTTGATGGCTTGAGTATGAATCCCCTGGCCATACCGCGTGTAAAGAAGATCATAAGTAATTCGACCTTGAAAGAATCAAAAAAACTTCTGGAAAAGGTGATGACTTTCTCCACAGCGGTTGAGATTGAGGAGTTTGTGAGAAACTATATGACCGAGCATTTTCCAGAGTATTTCCCCGTAGACGGTCAGTAAAGTGTGCGATAGAGGCACAAAGAAATCCGTTAACCGTTCACCGTTGTCCGTTGTCGGTGAACAGTGAACGGACAACGAGTCAACTCTATGAAACCCCATGTCAGTTAAATCAAAGATCAGGTTATGGACCACCGGAATCGGGGAATATTACAGCGGGTCTCTATACAGGCAAAATAGATTTCCCCTCTTCTGGTTGTTCAGCAGGGTATTAAGAAGAGTAGAATTAGCTGAAGAGCATGTCGAAGAGTTAAGCAAGCTTTCGAAGCGGGGGGTTGTTGTTTACGCCCTGAAGAATAAAAGCCGGCTTAACTGCTTGATCCTCCGGGAGCTTTCATTCAGGAAGGGGATTCAGAGACCTGTCTATTGCCACGGTATTAGCATGATCATCTGGCAGCCTTTCTTTCCGGCTGTCAGGGTTTTTCTTTCCCATCTTTTTCATTTCATCTTCAAAAAGACCATCCTTAACCCGGATAAAACAGAATATTTAAAACGAATAACGCTGGATAAAAGCAGTTCTATCATATACCTCCGTGGTTCGGAATTTATGGGAAGCAAGTATGTAAGGGACCCCATCATTCAACTGATAAACGCGCAGAGGGAGCTTGATGTTCCAGTATATCTGGTGCCGGAATTGGTTGCATACGGGAGAAGGAGGGAGAAGAAGGATAAGACACTGCTGAATATATTATTTGGGCAGAGGGGAAACCCCGGTGCACTGAGAAGATTGATAACTTTTCTGAGAAACTCCAAGAGGGCCTCGGTAATATCCGCAAGGCCGATCAATCTGGCTGAATTTATCAAAAAGAACGAAGACCTTTCCGAGGAAGATATTTCCTGCAGTTTGAGAAGAGAGCTTATCGACAGGATTGATGGGGAAAAAAGGGCGATAGTGGGGCCGGTTCTGAAATCGAGGGAAGAGATTATCGGAACGGTTCTAAGGGATGGTGACCTTGTCGAGTTTATGGAAGATATGGCGGCGGATGGGAAGAAAGATTATAACATGGTGGTTAGAAAGGCGGAGAAATATCTGCGTGAAATAGCCGCCGATTATAACGAAACTTACATCGAGATTTGGTACAGGGTACTGACCTGGCTTTGGAACAATATATATGATGGCGTCGTGGTTGACAGGGAGGGACTTGCGAGAATAAGAGATGTCTCGAAAAAGATGCCCTTTGTCATTGTTCCATGTCATCGGAGCCATACAGATTACCTCCTTCTGTCTTACGTTTTTTACAAATATAATATTCAATTGCCCTTTGTCGCGGCAGGAACCAATATGTTGTTCGGTCCTTTGGGCTACATCTTTAGAAAATCAGGCACCTTTTTTGTGCGGAGAAGTTTCAGGGGAAACGTCTTTTATGGGGAAGTCTTTGCGAAGTATGTGAAAGTACTTTTACAGGAAGGGCTTCCTATCGAATTTTTCATAGAAGGGGGGAGAAGCCGTACAGGCAAGATGGTCATGCCCAGGTATGGTCTGCTTTCTATGGTAATCCAGGCCTACGAAGAGGGCGCCTGTGATGATCTGGCCATAATCCCTGTGTTTATCGGGTATGACAGGATTCTTGAAGAAAAGTCCTATCTGGAGGAACTGGGGGGCGCTCCGAAAGAGAGGGAAAAAACGTTGGCCGTGATCAAGAGTAGAAAATTACTGAAAAAGCGCTACGGTAGTGTCTATATCAACATTGCTGAACCGATATTGCTCAAGTCTTATCTTGCTTCCCGGGAAAAATCTCTTGATGACATGACCGTTTCCGAAAGGCAGAGTTTATACAGAAAGATAGGGTATGAGATCGTCGGTGAAATAAGCGAAGTGTCTGTGGTGACACCCTTTTCTCTCATAGCGCTTGGTCTTCTCAGTCATTACAGAAGGGGTATATCCCATGGTGACTTGATGAGCATTGCGAACGAACTTTATGATTATCTCGTCTTTAAAAATGTGAAATTTTCTTCCACCTTTGACAATACGGATAAGGCAGTGGAAGATGTCCTCAACTTGCTTGAATCATCCGGCATTATATCAAAGACGGGAACGGAAGAGGGTGACGAGGATGAATTTGAGGAAATCGTCTATTCACTTGCGGATGACAAGAGATTGAACCTTGAGTATTACAAAAACAATATACTCCATTTTTTCCTTCCGCTTTCCTTCGTCGCAACCTCCATTCTGTCAAGCAGTGAGGATACTGTGCCGCTTTATCAAATCATGGAAGATTACAGGTTTTTAAAAAGACTTTTCAGGCATGAATTTATCTTTGATTATAAGAAGGATGATGTTGATGAGGTCAACAGTGTTTTATCATATATCTACGACAGGGGTATGATTGTTGGTGAGGAACGTGCCAGTGAGGCATGGATCGAGGTAAAGGGAAAGGGGAGAACGAACTTAAGACCCTTTGCCGGCCTTATACACAACTACATCGAATCTTACTGGGTGGCGATCAGAGGTTGTTCCTATCTTAAAAAAGGGGAGAAATCGGAAAAGGATTTTATCAGGAAGATCCAGAAATTGGGTGCAAAAATGCGTAAAAAGGGAGAGGTATTAAGAGCGGAGGCCCTCTCCAGATCAAATTATCAAAATGCCGTAAAATTCCTCACAGACGCGGAGATACTGGATAAAGGCGAGAGAAAAAACGCAAGGATATATTTCCTTACCGAAGACAAGACCCGTATCGAATTACTCCGCCACAGATTGTTTAAATTTCTGTAACTATTCAGCCACCAAGACACGAAGTCACTAAAATCATATCATAATTTATGACAACCAGAGGCATTTGATTAATAAAATTTTCCGGAGATTACGGGGAAATATAATTAATTTCTACACTTTGTGTCTTAGTGACTTTGTGGCTGAGTAGTTACAAATTTCTGTAACATAGCAGTTGACAGGGGTCGGGGATCAGGGACCGGCTGTAAACTGACCCCCGACAACTGATAGCTGTGGACTGTTACTCTTCAGAAAGCATGGAGAATTCCCGCTGTTTTGCTTTGCGCTTCCTTTCACTTGTAGTCCCTTCAAAATTCGATATTATAGCGCTGAGCTTTTGCTCCAGTACATCATAAGAGAAGAAACGGGATGCAAGCTCATAATTTCTGTTGACCGATCTTTTCTTTTCCTCGGGATGTCTCAGAATATACCTTATTTTTCTGACAACCTCATCGGTTACGTACCCGTCCATACTGACTACATCGAACCCTATCGGTTCGATATCCTGCTGGTAGATCGAATATCTGTTAACGAGTATCGGTTTTTTAAAGAAGATCGCCTCGAGGAAGGCATTTCCAAACCCTTCATACAGTGAGGGGTAGGTGACGAAATCCGCATGAGGATATATATCCCAGGTGGTGTATATTTTCCTGCCATCCGGGGTTATTTTTCTTTCACTGCCGATAATTTCAGGTTTGATAATCAAGGGCACATTCAAGAGTTTAGCGTAGCTGATTATCCTGTCCTGGTATTCCATGCCTTCATCGCCCGCGGAATGGGTAATCACAAGTTTGGCCTTGGGGTTTTTCAGTCTGTTAAGCACCTCAATGGAGTGCTCGATGCCCTTTCTTGGAACTATCCGTGTGGGTTGAAGGAATATAATATCGTCTTCTTCCATGCCGAGGTCTTTTCTTACGTCTTTGTTATAGTCATCGATGGACGGCGCACTTGCCGCGTATTGAAAGACATTAGGGATTATGTGGGAAGATATGCCGGTACGGTAGCTCAGATTGTTGTCAGCCTGGGAATTGATAACCACGTGCTGCATTGAAGGGAGGTTAGGTGGAAAAGCCGTTGCAAGAAGATCCCGGACACTATTGACCATAAACCTTTCCCTTTCCCAGTAAAAGTCGTGGTGATGGGCAATCGTCGGTATGCCCGTTTCTGCTATTAATTCAGTGATGGCAAGACCCAGGGGTATATTCATAGGAATAGTCAGGGCATTTTCGACGATAAGCATGTCGATTGAATATGAGTATTTTTCTAAAAAGTTGTAGAGTTCCTTCTTTATTATTTTTCTCATGTGGTGTATCCGGCCGGTGAGTCTCGATGTCCTTGTGAAACTGCCGAAGCATTTTTTCTGAATTTTTTGTATGCCGGGATGATCAAAGAATGCTTCGGGTACTGTCGTGATCATCTCTGAGTCGGAATCGGATTCCCCGGCGAAAAAATAGCAATTATAACCCATTCTTTCTAATACATGACACCATTTTCTGGTTTCGAGAGTTACTCCGTCCGTGCCTGCATATCGTGTCAGAATAATTCCTATGTTTTTGATCTTGGCGAATGTGAGCATTGAGCTGAACCTCCTGAATTTTAATCCACAGATTTCGCAGATTACACGGATTACTCTAATCACTTGAAGGGCGATGCGAAATCTGTAGGGTTTAATTCCCCGCAGCTTGCTGCGATAGAAAAGATA
>JADFWA010000403.1 GCA_015222855.1 Pseudomonadota bacterium
CAATATAGGGTTTCATTAAAACACCATCGTTGGCAATGGCGGAAAGGGCAGTGATCAACTGTACCGCCGTTACTGAAACCCCTTGGCCAAAGGCTATTGTCGCCATGTCAACCTTTGTCCAGTTTTCATGTTCCCTGAGAATTCCGGGAGATTCGCCGGGGAGGTCTACCCCCGTTTTGGAACCGAATTTAAATTTTCTGATGTATTGATAAAATTTTTCCTTCCCCAGTATTTCCGATACCTTGACGGCGCCGATGTTGCTTGAATATTTGAGGATTTCCCGAAAGGAAAGTTCCTTGTGTTTTTTTACGTCACGTATTGTCTTATTTCCCACCACATAGGCGCCATCTTCACAGTAAAACTGATCATCCTCGTCAACTACACCCTCTTCAAGCGCCCCTGCCGCCAGGAAGGGTTTGAATGTTGACCCGGGATCAAAACAATCCGTAATTGCCCTGTTTCTCCATGTCCCGGAAGGATAGCTGGAAAAGGTATTGGGATTAAAGACAGGTACGTTCGCCATCGCGAGTATCTCTCCAGTTCGTGGATCCATGACGATGGCAATTCCCCCCTTTGACCCCGTTTTTTCGACGGCCTCCTTCAACTGTGATTCAACCAGATATTGAATCCTGCCGTCTATGGTGAGAATCAAGCTGCAGCTTTCGTTCTGCTTTCCGGCAGTTGAACTTCTCTCTACATAGATTTTCTTTCCCTTTGCATCCTTTTCCCAGAGAAATTTTTCCGGTTCTCCTTTCAAATAACCATCATATTTCAGTTCCAGTCCCTCAAGCCCCGTGGAGTCTAAGCCCGCGAATCCAAGAAGTTGCCCCGCCAGTTCCCTGTTCGGATAAAATCGCTTCGGTTCCTTTATTAAATATATCCCATCAATATTCAGGGCGCTTACATTGCCGGCCTGGGCTGGAGATATTCTCCTTGCTATCCAGCAAAAATTCCCGGATTTTGAGAGCCTTTTCCGGATGGTTTTTTTCTTTACACCGAGAGCGGATGAAAGTTTTAAAGAGACCTTGCCGGGATTATTTATTCTCGACGGATTCGCACAGACAGAATCCACCATTATGCTTGCGGCAAGTTTCTCGCCGTTTCGGTCAAGTATAAGACCCCTTTCGGGTTGAAACTGCAAGGTCTTTGTGTGCTGCCTCTGTGCTTTTGCCTTGAGTGTTTCCCCTGAAAGAATCTGGAGTTGAAATGCCCTTGATATCAGGGCGATAAACAATACCAGGAAAAACACCAGCAGAGTCCCTGTCCTGAACCGCAACCATTTTTTTGATTTATCGGTCATTTCAGAAAGATAACCTGCTCCCTTTCAGGGTAGTACATATTTAATTTGGCCCTGGCAATCGCCTCGATATTCTGAGGTGATTTCAGGGTGGCGTATTCAACTTTCAGTTTTCTGTTTTCCTCCAGAAGACTGTCCCTGATACCCATTTCCTCCGCTATCAGATAATTTAACTTTGTAAAATGTACGTGCGACCAGACGTAGATGAGGGCGGTTGTCATAAGAACCAGGCTGACGATGATCATGGTGGAAAGTTTTAAGTCCCTATCCTCTTTTTTGTTGTGCCTGGCAGACATTTTCAAACCCTCATGGCCGTTCTCAGTTTGGCGCTTCTTGCTCTCGGATTGGCTGCCACCTCGGCATCGCCTGGTGTGACCGGCCTTCTGGTCAATACCTTCAACTTCGGTTTTCTGTTGCAGGTACAAACCGGAAAATCGGATGGGCAGATACATCCCTTTTCCCAGGAACGGAATAAATTCTTTACAATTCTATCCTCAAGAGAGTGAAATGAAATTATGGAAAATCTGCCTTCTCTGTTTAGCACGTCTATGCCGTCATTTATTGCCCTGTGGAGGCTTGAAAGTTCATCATTGACGGCAATTCTTAAGGCCTGGAAGGTTTTGGTCGCCGGGTGTATCTTCTTCCGCTTCAACTGGGGAGGTAGCGCCTTGACTACGATCGCGGCAAGCTCTTTGGTTGTTTCTATCGGAGATATTCTCCTTCTTGCCGAGATAGCTCTAACAATCCTTCCAGCCATTATCTCTTCGCCATATTTCCTTATTATCCTTTCTAGCTCTTTATCTGAAAGTTTATTTACAAGCTCGCCGGCGTTCAAAGGCTGCCTGCGATCCATGCGCATATCGAGTGGCGCGTCTAATGAGAAACTGAAGCCTCTATCCGCCGTTTCAAGCTGATGGGAGGAAACACCGAGATCAAGAAGTATCCCGTTAACCTTTTCTATATTCAGATCGGCTAATATCTCTCCGATATCTGCAAAATTGCCTTTAATAAGGATCTTTCTGTCGCCAAATGACTCCAATCGCCGTTCAGATTCCGCAAGCGCGTCATCATCTGCGTCGATTCCGATAAGCATTCCGTCAGGCGCCGTTTTTTTGAGTATTTGGTAGGCATGTCCCCCTCCTCCTAATGTTCCATCAAGATAGATGCCGCCCGGCCTGCAATTGAGAGAATCTATAACCTCATTTAGCATTACCGGCTTGTGGAAGGGAGAGCCCATACTTTTAATACCAATTAAGAATTAAGAATGAAAAGTTAAAAATTATCGTTACCTTTAAAACATTCTTCATTCTTAACTTTTAACTCTTAATTCGTATTTCATATTCCCAGATCGGCCATATATTCGCTGAAGTCGTCAATGTTGACGGATGTTTTGTTTATTTCATCCCCCCAGCGTTCTTTGCTCCATATCTCGATAACTTTAATCATCCCCGCAAGGACGACATCTTTTTCAAGTTTTGCGAATTCCCGAAGAGTTGGCGGGATAAGGATTCTTCCCTGACTATCAAAGGTGCAATCGACTGCACCGGACATAAAAAAGCGCTGGAAGGCCCTTACTTCTCTTCTCAGTATCGATTGGTGACTGACCTTTTCTTCCAGTATCCTCCATTCATCATAGGGAAAGGCCATCAGGCAGCCATCCCAGTTCGTGATTACCATCTTGTTGTCATATTTATCGGCGAAGACTTCGCGAAGTTTGGAAGGGAAAATTACTCTACCCTTGCCATCTATGGTGTGATGATATCTTCCTCTGAATACGGACATTTGGCAATTCCCCCCACAATCATCCACTTTACTCCACCATGAAGCGACTATAGAGGGGGATTTGTTGTTTGTCAAGGAAAAATGTTACCGTTTTCTTCTTTTAATCTGATATTTTAGGACAGCTTTGTTGTGGGAGGTGAGATTGGATGAAAAGTGGTGGGAACCATTGTTTTTGGATACGAAATAAAGATAGTTTACAGGCGCGGGATAAAGGGTTGCAAGCAGGGAATCCAGGCCGGGATTTGAGATGGGTCCGGGCGGCAATCCTTTTATCGTGTATGTATTGTAAGGTGTTTTTTCCCTCAGGTGCTTCTTTTTTATATTTCCATCGAAACTTTTCATTCCGTAAATGACGGTGGGGTCACTCTGCAGCCTCATCCTCTTTTTCAATCTGTTATGGAAGACCGCGGATATCAATGCCTTCTCTTCCTTTGTTCCACCCTCCTTCTCGATAATGGATGCCAGTGTAACAAATTCCGAAGTGGAAAATCCAAGTTCCCTTGCCCTTCCCAGCATTTTTGGTGTTACCGCCTGACGGAATCTGCCCACCATAAATTTTATAGTCTTTTTTGCACCCATCGACCGGCTCAGTATATAAGTGTCAGGAAACAGATATCCTTCAACGCTGCTACTGTCTATTCCGAGGGATGACACAAACTTCGGGTCCGAAGCCGCCTTAATAAACTCTTCTTCGTTGACGAGCTTGATGGCAGCCAGGCGAGCGGCTATCTGGCGTATGTTAAAGCCTTCGGGTATGGGTACCCTGTACCCTTTAATTTCACCCTTTATCAATTTATCGATGATATCTGCTGGGGACATGGAGCTGCTCAGATCATATTCCCCCGCTCTGATATGGGTTGGGGCATTTTTCAGCCTTGCCAGCAGATGAAACAACCTTTCGTGTTTTATTAATCCTGCTTTATCAAGGAGTGCGGTTACATTGGAATAGTTGGCCCCTTTGGGGATCTCTATCGTTACGGATACATTCCGGTTGTCTACAGGGCTTTCCGCATAATTTGAAAAGATTGCATAGAGGGTGAAGGGAATTATTATACAGGTGACAGCTATAAGAAGTTTATTTTCGTTTATGAATTTCATAGTGTTTGAAACCAGGCTAAAGGCTAAGGGCTAAGGGCTAAGGGAAAAACCTTTTGCCTTTTGCCTTTAGCCCTTAGCCTTAATA
>JADFWA010000404.1 GCA_015222855.1 Pseudomonadota bacterium
GAGTATAGATTGTATACTCCGTCGTTATGCAAAATAAATTCCATATTTTATCCCTCCGTGGGTATTCCATAAAGCGCCCCTGAACCAACAAATTCAATGGTCATTTTTATCTCATTAAATGCAGTAGGGACTGCGTCTCCAAAAACATCCACCCCCAAATATGTGCCTTTAACTTCCACCTTTTGCTTGCTTGATCTTGCTTTGTTAAAATCAACCAAAGATGCGAAGGCTGCTGTTCCTTTCCATTCCCCAAGCTTTGGGGGTACTTTTCTGTTTGGCTCGTTCGGATCTTTTTGTGGTTCAGGCTTTGAAACTATAAAATCAATCTTACATTTTATCTTGTCATATGTACCCAAAATTAATCTCCGGAAATGCCCTGTTTTTTCCAAAAATAGATCAATCTCTTTTTGCCATTTGTCGTATTTTTGTTGCATATCAAGCCATTCTTGAGCCACATTATCTGGAACCTCAATAATTGTTTCTGTAGGATCTTCTGGATCTGGTATCTCTACAGCATACGGAAACCCATGAACAAAGTCGGAATGCAAACATATTTTCATAATATTTTCCCCCTGTTTTTTACAGGCATCATAGCATATTCTATTTGTTTTTTCATTTTTTTTTATTAGCGCCTTTGCGCCTTGCCTACTCCGCCGAAGTGGCTACGAAGGCTGGATGCGTGAGATAAAACGTAAGCTTTTTACTTTATCGTAACCCTCATAACCGCCGTAAATTCATACGGAGTCACCCCGTCGGGCAGCAATTCGTTGCATGTTACCCAGAAGCGGAGCGCATAGACACCGGTATCATGAGCCTTTACACCGAAGGTTATGTATCCTTCGGATTCAGAGCTATCGCCTCCGAAATCGGCGGTCACGTCAGTATCCGAATCATCATAGATCTTGAATGTATGAGTGTCTACCGTGTTACCGTCCAGCTCAGGATTGAGATTCAGCTTGTACGCAACTTCCTCGCCCTTAACCATGTTGTCCAGAGATGATTTGGGAGTTATTTTCAGAGCCATATATACCTCCCTTAGCTAAGTTTCAGGATAATGGAAACAGTCAAACTTTCTCCGTTGCCGACGGTGCGATCTTGAGACAGGTCGGCATATGCGATCAATGTATCGACTGAGTTTAAGACAGCTTCCAGAACCACTTTTTTGGCGGTTGTCCAATCAGCGCCACTTGCCGTGAACACACAATCTTTTGTTGTCACCTTGGAATCTCCGGCATCGGTGCCATATGTCCAGTCGGTTGCATCGTGCGCCACAGATACCTCGGCATAACCGGTCCCGGTGACAACGGTGAATGTGGTCGCATCTTCCGCTATTGCAACATCTGTGACAAGATTAACCTTGAAGCTGCTTGGAATGGAATTCGCCACAGCCTGCACCCAGCCTTTCAGCATATGCTCCTCACCCTGGTTGATCAGGGCTGCAGCATTCTCCCAGATAATTTTGCCGTTTTTGTCTCTATGCGCAATCCTTGCATAGCCTAACAGCCCCTTGTCTTTATTCTTTCTTGCGATGCTCATATGCTCCGGATATCCCGGCAATTTTGGAAAAATCTTATTCATCTTTCTCTCCTTTTTTAATTTAATATGTCAAAATCTTTGGTTCGCTCAACCACCTTAAAATCTATATTCCGCTGGGACAGCGTAAAATCTGTAACGCGCGGGACAAGCTTGAATGTCATTCTGACTTCAGCGGAGGAGCCCGGGAACGAATCGGTTTCGGAAAGTGTGCACGTAATCGAAATAACCCCCTGATCCACATAAAACTGGAAGTCAGATGCGGTTAATACTGACGATATCGGTATTTCGCCGGTATCTTTATATGCCTGGAGATCTGTTTTTGAAATTGCCGCGGCGATCAGTATGTTGACTATATCCTTATATGCCTGCAGATCGGAAACCGATATTGTCGCAGTTATCGGAATCGTGCGGTTCCGCTCATTATACGAGAGCAGGTCTGCCCCTGATATCGTCGCTGTAATTCCGATAAGAAGCGATTCAATAAAACCCTGTATGTCCGTGGCCGATATTGTTGACGTAATCAGGATTTGCTTATTAAGCTCTTTATATGCCTGGACGTCGGCGCCTTGAATCGTTGAAACAATCTCGATCAGTTTTTCAGTATCGATGTAAGCCTGTATGTCGGTTCCTGATAACGTAGAGACAATGGATATAAGTTTATTAGTTTCATCAATCCCCCCTGCCGCCACAATCTCACTCGCCCCTATATACCAGGTTGAACGTGTCTGCCCTTCAATATCATCTGTGAACATCCCTGATAAGTCATCTCCATCATCCACTATCGCAAGATTCGTAACATCTCCGTTGGAGTCCAGACGATAATCATCAGCAGCATAATTCTTGAAAACTGAGTTTGTGTGAACATCCTTGCTTTGATATGCAGCATCAGGGCTTGTGGCATCTTCAGAGATGTTTTTAGAATGAGTACCGAAACCTGCGCCCAGGTCATTGTAGTCACTGCCTCCGCTATCTGCCTGCGCAAGATTGTTTTTAAAATTAAACGCCCCTTCCCAAAAACCGCTACCATCCGCAAGAAGAAAATTATTATAACATTCAACAACAGTATTATTGTAAATATTCCAATCACCAGTTTTATTCCAGGCTGGAGATGGCCGTATCCCACTATCTCCAGCACCATCTCCGATTCCATATACAATACAATTATAAATCTTCCGATTGGTGATTCCTCCCGCACTTATCCCAATATTTGAATTGACGGCTCCTTTTACTAAAAGTCTTTGTGCGATTAAAGCCTGAGCATTGCCACCATCAGCAAGCGATATACCTATATTACCATCACCTGAAATATCCAGAGCAAGTTTACTAATTTCAGCATGGTCAAGATCACCATCATTAGTTTCGTTAAAAGTTATGCTATCATAAGACCCAAAATTTATCCTCGCCCCGTTTCCATAAGCTCCTCCATTGTGTTCTGCTCCGCTTTCGGCTGTAAGTTTCAAAAGATGAGTATTTGTATCTGTATCAAAAGTAATGCCTGCGCTTATTCCTGTTTCTTCGCTTTGACCTTCACCCGTTAAGTTCCCCGTAAGTTGTGCCGCAATGTCAGCCTCAAATAAAGTCCAGGTTGCATAATACGCTCCTCCCCCAGTCCCGATTTGATAAGTGCCAGAAGCAATTGAACCTTTAATATTTGAGTAATCAGAAACAAGCCGAACATCTTTATTTTCATGTCCAAGAAGCTGTGCTATATCCCTGTCCAGAGGAATTATTATAGACTTTGATTTGTCGTAAATTCCTTCAAAATCACTCTGCTTAATCAGCGCAGAATCCAGCAACGATTTATAATCAAGGAAATAATCTCTTACTCTTTGAGGCTTTGCATCCTCGTTATAACCAGCGTCCCAAGGATAATGGCCTTTTCCATCGGCAACTATGAGATATTTCTTCAACTCCAATACGCTTGGCTTGGTGGATTTCCAATCTGTTGAGCCTCTGATATCCCAGTAATTCTTGTCATCTTCAATTATGCAGAAATTCTTATGCGGCGGATAAAAGCCTGATGGACGAATATCTACAAGCTGGCAATCAGTCCAATAGCTTAGACGTTCAGCCAAGTCCATTGAAGGCTTTTTGTTTCCTATTTTAAACACCCACTGCATGTTATCCTTCCTGTATTGTTTCTTGTTCTTTTGTGATTATTTTTTTCCTAAAATTCTTCCTCCGGATCATCTTCATATCTTCAGCGGCGATCCCTTCCACACTTCGCCCTTCGGGCTTCGCATGGCAGGCCTGCCCGGTCCGTTCCGCTTTATTTTTCTTAACTTCCCTTTGTTTATCCATCTCATCCGCAATCTCGTAAGCAACGGATCGCAGATAGCCGTGACTTTTCAGCGGCAATCGTTTTGGCGGGTGCTCGATCATCCGCTCCATCGCCGTTCCCCATGCGTGCGCGCTGTTTGGCCTGGCAACCGCTTTTCCCCATTGGACATGCGGCAGGGTTACCAGCTCCTTCAGCTCAGACAGAAGCCGCAAAACCTTTTTCCACTGAAGCGATCTTTGACACCCCCCTGAATCCCCCCCTCGAGGGGGGACTAAGGGGGGTGTTCCCCCTTTGAAGGGGGACGAAGGGGGATGTTCCCTTGCAGGACGAAACAACGCCAGATAGGCAAAACACCGGCTGGCAACCGCATGTGGCATCTCGCCTGCCAGCTTCAAACACTGCCTCGCAACCGGATCATTCTGCCACGCCTCCGCACTATGCACCGCCCCGCATGATGGACAAACAAGTTTCATAGCTTCATTAATGTCTCACGCCAAGCCGCAAAGGCGCCAAATTAAAAAAATAATCAGAATCTTTCCCATTCCTTTTACCCTTGGCGCCTTTGCGCCTTGCCTACTCCGCCGAAGTGGCTACGAAGGCTGGATGCGTGAGATTATACTGTTTTCTCCAGTTTTCTAATCCGCTCCTTCAGCTTCTGAATCATAGTCGCTCTATTGCTGTGCTGGATTTCATGATACAGGCAGGCGTCCAGCAACACCAACTGATATGTTTCAGCTTTCAATAAAATTGTTTCATTCAGTATATCGATTCCGGCATCCACCGACGTGCCGCAAATACGTTTCACCCGACGCATTAAGTCGCTGCCTGAAACTTTTCCCATTTCTTTACCCCTTAGCGCCTTTGCGCCTTGGCGTGAGATCATCCTGTCAATCCCGACAAAATCTCCTGCAGCTCCTGCGCTTTATGCTGCATGGCGGCCACCTGTGCTTTTGGCAGCAACACAGATCCGAATTTCTGCCCGATCTTTCTCAGATCCTCGGTATACCTTTCCGGGTTGCTCAACATCTTTTCCAGGAATGCATCCACCACGGCCATCGCAGTGGGTGCTCCCTGCCTGCCGGGCGAAGCCGGAGGCGAAGCCGGAGGCGAAGCCCGGTCGATCAAGTCCTCAAACTCAAATCAAAGCTGCGTCATCATTTCGACCATAACCGCCCTTTTCCCCCTGGACGCTTTAACCAGGCCGGTCAATCCGCGCTGCCGAAACGAATCGTAAAACTTCTCAGCCTCTTCCTCGCTGTCCGCAATCCAGTATCCCCCGCTGTTTCCGGCCTTCGACAGGATGGGCGTATTCTCATGCTGCGTAAGTAGATG
The DNA here is from genome assembly GCA_015222855.1 of Pseudomonadota bacterium. Lineage (GTDB taxonomy): Bacteria > Desulfobacterota > Syntrophia > Syntrophales > JADFWA01 > JADFWA01. The sequence continues at coordinate 5,150 of JADFWA010000404.1, forward strand.
GTTTTGCATGCGCCTTACGTCACGTTTCAAAAGTGAGAGCTGCCTGAAGGCATGCTGCCTGTATGCTTCTAAAACGTGGGGCAATTCCTTTTCCGTAATTATCCGACCTTTAACGGCATGAAAAAATTCAATTGCCAGTTCATCAGCGCTAATCTTATTATCCTCGCCCGCATGATCAATCCACAACAGCCCAAGAAAACAATTCTCCGCACGCGTCAGCGTCCGATTGTGATATCCCGTCCTTGAATCAATCCCAAGATCTTCTAATTTCATAGTTTTACCTCTTATATCTCACGCCAAGGCGCAAAGGCGCAAAGTTAAAAAACAACGTTTACGCGGGCTACCTATTTGCTTTTTTGCTATCACTTTCTCCCGCCTGCTCCATGCGCTTGTTATCATCTTCACATGGCACTAATATTGTAATATTTTTTCCGTTTTACCTTCGACCATCGGCTATTAGCTATTAGCTAAAAGTGGATAGAATATCCTATACAGAATCCCTCCATGAAAAAAAGGGAGGGATGGGTTTAACGGGCGTATCCTCCTCTGTATATCCTGTCATAAATTTAAAAAGATATCCCTGGATACTTGCAGTAATGCATTCCGAAACAACCAGCATCTTCCGCATTTGTTCCAGATTCACCCCGCCGGACATCTCATCGCATCCCCTCTCCAGGCCCCGTATCAATTCCCTTATCTTCTCAATATTATTCATGGCCGCTACACTCCGGATCATGGTTCACAGTTCACGGTTGTTTAGTCTGGCTCGCACATTCTTGCAGCCAAAGCCTCACCCAGCAAGCCGATAATTACATGTTCCGGTGTTACAAAGAATTTCTCGGCAGCGTCGTAAACAGCTTTGTGAATTTCAGGATATAAACTCAACTGGACAGCAACCAGTGGCGGCAGAGCCGCTTTTTTTACTTCCGCAGGCGCAGATCTTTCTGACTTCCGGCTTCTGACTTCTGACTTCTGTTTTTTGACGCCCCTGATCTTATAAAACTTTCCAAGCATCGGATGTTGTATGTCCCCATCCCTCCACCGTTTATAATCGCTATGACATAACCCACGGGCATGAGCGCTTCTTTCACATCCTTCGATTACGCATTCTGTTGGTTGTTTTTTTATTCGATGTTCAATGTCGGACGTTCGATCCGGCTTCGCAATGCTATGCCGAGACACGTGTTCGATGTTCATTTCTTGTTCCCTCCCCTCCGATTTCTGATCTCCGACTTCTGGCTCCTGCCTGCCGGGCGTAGCCAATGGCGAAGCCTGGACCTCTGTTCCGATATTTGTCGCTCCCATAATTCCCCTCCCATCTCCTGCAACCAAAGCCACATACTCCACGCGCCTATCACATTCCCGACACGTGGGATTATTTTTATCCGCAGACTCCAGCTCACATCCTATGCATGGACTTTTCGTCATTTATTTCCCCCGGGCGGCTCATATCCCTCGCAACAATCTTTAGCCGGAAACTTCCCGCCCCATATACACTCCGGACACCCAGCAACACATTCATCCCGCTCAATTTTTATTCCACAATCTTCTACAATTTCACATAATTGTTTAGGCGCTATCAGGAGATATAATATTCCTACTCCATTGGTTATCGCTTCCTTGCAATAACCATCTGTTCGATTACGTATGATCTCCATAAATTTATCTGCTGGAATTGATTTTATGTGTTTCATTTTTTTCCTTAGCGCCTTTGCGCCTTTGCGTGAGAAAAGCCGGAGATTCGCTGAAAGCTGGCTCCCCGGCAGGCGCTGTATGGAGGTCGCCCGTAATTACCGCCACGGAGCGCGGGCGGTGATGAAAAAACTAATCCATATCTTTCAGCATATCCTTAAATAC
>JADFWA010000405.1 GCA_015222855.1 Pseudomonadota bacterium
ACTATATACCGTCCTTTAGACAACCCAATTCTGGAAAACCTTATCACCTACGTAAGGGCTTGCAAGGGAAACAAGCCGTTGCCGAAGGATCGTGCCACGAAGCAGATCTTCCGCCGTATCAAAAGGAACGAGGTCGTCGGCACACTCCTCGACCAGAACATGGCCTGGCAGGAGGGTGTCTTCGTTGACTTTTTCGGAAGACCTGCCTGCACAACCGATGGACTGGCCTCACTCGCCCTTTATACGGAAGCGCCGGTTATTCCCGCATTCATGGTCAGAATGGAAAACGGCAAATACAGATTTATCATGGGCGAAGAGGTTGAAATAATAAATACCGGAAACCCTGAAAGGGATGCACTGACAAATACCCAGAACTTCACAAAAATTATTGAAGATTTTGTAAGAAGATATCCTGATCAATGGCTCTGGATACACCAGCGCTGGAAGACGAAAAGGCATCAGGTGAGGTGAATAGTATGTAGGGGCGTATTGCAATACGTCCCTACCAAAGGCACAAAGAAAAAAAGTGGTAGGTTGGGTTGAGGAACGAAACCCAACAAAAAACTATGAAAGAAATCCCTGCAGACAAAACAGAAAACATCCTTATACGTGGAACCAACTGGATTGGCGATGTCGTAATGACCCTTCCCGCAATCGCCGCGGTCAGAAAAACCTTTCCACGTTCAAAGATCACTGTGCTGGCCAAACCATGGGTCGCGGAACTCTTCCGTATCTGCCCCGATGTGGATGAGACCATCCTCTTTCAAAGCCCCGGCATTCACGATGGCATCGCAGGAAAGTTCAGGCTGGCAAGGAAACTGAAAAGCAAAGGTTTCGGGATGGCCATCCTCCTGCAAAACGCCATCGAGGCCGCTATAATCGCCAGGCTGGCCGGAATCCCGATAAGGGGGGGGTATAATTCCGACGGGAGGGGTATGCTGCTGACCCATCCGGTACCGAGGACAAAAGAGATCAGAGCCGTTCATCAAGTTGATTACTACTTGGAAATGGTGAAGGCGCTCGGTTTTAAACCGGCGGGAAGAAAGGTCAATCTCATACCGACAGATGAATATTCCGCCATATCGGAAGAGATTCTAAGTCAGTATCATATAGGAAAGGAAGAAGTCGTTGTCGGTGTAGCGCCGGGAGCCGCCTATGGACCGGCCAAAAGGTGGTTTCCGGAGAGGTTTGCCGCCGTTGCGGACAGGCTCATTGAAGATTTTTCGACTCCGGTAATCCTTTTCGGGAGCGCCGATGACAGGGACAGCACGGACCGGGTACAGCAAAACTCAAAAAATGCACTCATCAACCTGGCGGGTAAAACAAATCTCAAAGGGGCTATCTCGCTCATCGCCAGATGCAGTCTTTTTATATCCAACGATTCCGGTTTGATGCATGTCGCCGGCGCGCTCGGTATTCCCACGATAGCGATTTTCGGATCGACAAACCCGGTAACGACGTCTCCGGTAGGGGAGAAAAGCATTGTCATCAGCAAAGGTGTCCCGTGCAGCCCCTGTCTCAAGAAAGAATGTCCCACCGATTTTCGGTGTATGGATTTGATAGGGGTCGACGAGATCTACGATGTTGCAAGGGATATTTTTAAGAAATGAAAAAGAACACCGCCGTCTTCCTGGACAGGGATGGAACGATAAATGAAGAGGTGGAATACCTGAGCAGCCTCGAAGAACTGAATATATACCCCAATTCCTTCGAAGCAATAAGGTTGATTAACGAAAGCGAGATGCTGGCGGTGGTTATCACCAACCAATCCGGGGTGGCCAGGGGATACTTCGATGATGATTTCGTAAGAACCGTACATTCGCGTATCAATGAAATCCTTCAGGAAAAAGGGGGCTACATAGACCGGTTTTATTATTGCCCCCACCACCCGACCGAGGGAAAGGGGCGTTACCTGAGATCATGCGACTGCAGAAAGCCCGAACCGGGGATGCTTATCAGGGCCTCCGAAGAACTCGACATCGATCTTGCCCGCTCCTATATGGTGGGTGACGCGGCAAAGGATATAGAACTTGCAGAGAGGGTCGGAGCCAAAGGGATACTGGTAAAGACAGGCTACGGGAAGAACGTAACGTCTTCGGATATAAAACCCGCCCATATCGCCGAGGATATCCTGGACGCGGTAAAGTGGATAATGAAGGACAGGCAAAAGTGAACATTCTCATCATAAAACTGAGCGCCATAGGCGACGTAATACACACCCTCCCCTCCCTTTCGGCCTTGAGGGGACTTTACCCCGACGCCGATATCACCTGGGTAATAGAAGAAGCCTCCTCGGATATCATCAAGGACCATCCCCTCCTGGATAGGGTTATCGTCTCTCGCAGAAAGAAATGGATGGCCGATCTCAAAAAACTTCATGGTGTGAGCAGAACAATCAGAGAAATCAGAACGTTTATCAGCAGACTGAGAGATCGCCAATATGACCTGGTGATTGACTTTCACGGTCTCTTCAAAAGCTCACTCATCGTCCTTCTCAGCGGAGGGAAGAGAAAACTGGGTTACGACAGCATGCAGGAGCTCTCCGGCCTCTTTCTCAACGAGAAAATACATGAGGATATGGGGAAACATGCCGTTGACCGCTACCTCGACTTTCTTCGCCATTTAGGTTCCGACACCGGTGATAAGGAATTCCTGATTCCCATACAGAAAGAAAATAAAGATAGAGTTGAAAAGCTTCTAAATATCCCTAAAATAGACATTGAAAATAAAGACTGTCCTACTGTGTTGGAAGGGTCAATGTCTATTTTGGGGAATATAAATAACATTGACATAAAAAAGCGTTTTGTGGCAGTAAACCCAATGGCATTCTGGGAAACGAAGCTGTGGGAGGATGAGAAATTCGCGGGGTTGTGTGACAGAATTACGAAAGAGCTGAGGGCGAAAGTGGTTTTCACGGGAGGCGGGGGCGACGGAATGATTGAACACATTCAATCATTGATGTCACATCCCTCTGTCAACCTTGGGGGCAAAACAACCCTTAAAGACTTGGCATACTTATACAAATTGGCATCCCTTGTGATTACAACCGATTCCGGCCCAATGCATATCGCGGCGGCGATGCGCACCCCCGTGGTGGCGCTTTTCGGCCCTACCGATCCCTTACGAACAGGCCCATACGGTGAAGGGCATGTGGTAATCCGCAAAGAAATGCCATGCAGCCCCTGCTTTTTAAAAAAATGTGATTCAAGAAAATGCATGAAAGAGATTACCGC
>JADFWA010000406.1 GCA_015222855.1 Pseudomonadota bacterium
AAGAGATTCAGCCAACCATGGCAGGATGCCTGAAAGGATGATATAAAGAAAAATAATTTTACTGATGCTGGTTTGAAATAGCTTAAAACGGATGTTATCCACGGTGTACCGGCTGATCTTTTGCAATTCTTTCTCATCAATCATCCCCTCAAAAGCGACGGGCACCTTTTGCCCATATTTCTTGAGATAATTGACATTTATTCGCTCAATGGCAAAATATAGTGCAAAACTGGTCAGATAGATACAAATATAGGCGATTAAATAAGTGTTAAATAAAATCATACGGCCTTCCAGACATACAACCTAAAATAAAACCGGCTTTATCATACCGTTGCCTGTTTTGGCAAGCAAGATGCGATATGTTTTCAGGGCAAAGGCATTTGATTTCGGTGTAGCGTGGAGCGTTCTCACTGTATTGGGATTCAAATGCGTTTACCCTGTGATACCGGCTAACATACATCTTGCACGGCAAAACAAACTGTGATAGCTCTATTTTTCATGAAACAATATGTTATTGATGAGCTTAGACCCAAGGATTACGAAATGATCAAGGCATTCATGGATGAGAACTTTGGTTCCTCAAACGTGGATGGCGTTTACTGGATTCAGCTCGACCAAAACATTCTCACTCAAGTTCAAAAAGAGCATACAGAATGTCAACCATTTTATGTTGCCGCTGATCTTGAATTAAACCTTGTGGCCTTTGAATTGCTTGTACGCACCAAAAACAGAATGCGATGCAGCTGCATGGGGTATGCGACCGAAAAACAGCGCAACTGGATTATCGGGCTTGCCGATTCCATATTCGATAAACTCGGGATTAAAACATAACTTGTGATACGAACACTCTTTATCATTTTTTGGACGGTGATAGCGACAGGTTTTTTCGCTGTTATCGCCATATTAACCTCATTTGTCACTATAGGTGGTGAAACGACGCACAAAGTCGCAAGAATTTGTGCAAAATGCATTCTTGCTGCAAGCAATATCAAAGTCACGGTTAAAGGCCTTTCCAACCTGAATCATACGGGATCTTATATTTACATGCCAAACCATGTGAGCAATTTTGATATCCCCGTTCTTCAGGCTTATCTTCCGGTTCAGTTCAGATGGCTTGCAAAAGCCGAACTTTTTAAGATACCCATTTTCGGTTATGCTATGAAAAGGGCCGGTTATATCAGTATTAATCGTTTTGATCGAAAGTCTGCCATAGAAAGCCTTAATAAGGTGGCGGAAATAATAAGGAATGGTACGTCCGTCATAATCTTTCCCGAAGGTACGCGCAGTCAGACTCAGAATATCCAGTCATTTAAAAAGGGAGGATTTGTTTTGGCGGTCGATTCCGGTATTCCTATCATTCCGGTGATAATTCATGGAACATGGAAGATCATGCAAAAAAAACAGATTCTTGTTAAACCCGGAAATGTTGTTCTAGAAATCAAAAAACCGATTAAAACTTTGGATTATACCAGGAAAACCAAGGACGATCTTATGGAAAAAGTTAGAAATATCATCCTGGAATCCTATGAAAAGAATAAACCGTTATGCTAAAAATAATACCACTGGGCGGGCTGGGAGAAATAGGCCTAAACATGATGGTTTTTGAATATTCCGATTCAGCTTTTATTATTGATGCCGGTCTAATGTTTCCCGAAGACTATATGCTGGGGATTGATTACGTAATCCCTGATATGAGTTATTTAAAACAAATTAAGTCAAAAATTTCGGGGATTGTATTAACCCATGCCCACGAAGATCATATCGGGGCACTCCCTTTTCTGCTGAAAGATATAAACGTTCCGATTTTCGGAACTCCTTTTACGCTGGGTGTCGTGGGGAACAAACTGGAAAAGCACGCTTTCTTTTCCCCCGCTTTATTGAATGAAATTTCTCCGGGGGGAAAACTTAATTTGGGTCCTTTTGAACTCGAATTTATCCGGGTCTGCCACAGTGCGGTTGACGGGGTCGGTATTGCCATAAAAACGCCTCTTGGACTTGTTGTTCATACCGGAGATTTTAAAATTGGCCATACTTCTGTTCACGGAATGATAACCGACGTCAACCGGTTTGCACGGTGCGGCGACCAAGGTGTCCTCGCCCTGCTGTCGGATTCCACAAATGTTGAAAAAGAAGGATATACAATCTCCGATCAGGAGGTCGGTGAGACGTTGGCAAGCATCTGTGCAGGGAGAAAAGGGCGGATTATTGTGGGGCTTTTTGCTTCCAATATTACCCGTATTCAACAGGTTATCGATATTGCCCGGGCAATGGACAGGAAAGTCATTTTCAACGGAAGGAGCATAGAAACAACTGTAAATATAGCAAAAGAACTTGGATACATAACTATTTCCGAGGACATGGAGGTGGATGTTAAACAGCTCAATGACTTTCCGGATGACCAGATTGTAATTATAACAACCGGAAGTCAGGGAGAACCCATGGCTGCCCTGGCCCGCATGGCTGCGGGCGCCCATAAGCAGATAAAGATCAAAGAAGATGACACGGTAATTTTTTCCTCGAAATTTATACCGGGGAATGAAAAGGCAATTACCAAGATTATCAATAAGCTTTATAGACAAGGGGCCGACGTTATTTATGAAAAGATATCCGAAATCCATGTGTCCGGACACGCTTTTCAGGAAGAATTAAAGCTGATGATAAACCTGACCCGGCCCAAATATTTTATTCCGATCCACGGAGAATACCGGCATCTGATTCTTCATGCGCGTCTGGCCGAGCAAGTCGGTATTCCAAAGAAAAATATTCTTGTTGTTGAAAACGGTCAGGTTATTGAATTTACCGAAAACGGCGGCAGCATTCGAGAGAATGTTTTGACAGGCCGGGTGTTTATAGATGGTAAAGGAATTGGAGATGTCGGGCGAAGTGTGCTCAAGGAGAGACGTAATTTGTCAGAAGACGGCTTAGTGGTCGTTATCATGGTTTTTGATGAGGAGACAGGAATCGTGGTACACGGTCCTGACATTGTTTCCCATGGCTTTGTGTTTGAGACGGAGACAGGCCATCTTTTGGAAGATGCAAAGTGCATTATACTCGAGATCGTAGACGAAGTCGGCCCTGTGGTCCCGGACCGGATCAATAAAATCCGGTCAAAAATAAAAACAGATTTAAGGAAATTTTTTTCCTTTACCATAAAACGCCGTCCGGTTATACTTTCTTTTATACTGGAAGTTTAACAAAAATCAGGAAATGGGTAAAAAATCGAATTCATCAATCCATAACCTAACCCGGATAAACTGGAAAAGTTACAAGTGAACTAAAGTTTGAAGTGAGCTAAAGCCCGCCCTGGTGCTAATCGTTCATATATTGATTTGACTTATG
>JADFWA010000407.1 GCA_015222855.1 Pseudomonadota bacterium
ATGTGTCATTCCCGCGTAGGCGGGAATCCAGTCTTTTCAAGTGCTTGGCCGTTTATGGATTCCCGCCTACGCGTGAATGACAGACTTTTTACGAACTTGTCAATTATATTCCTCCATAATCTCAGGAAATTTTATTAATCAAATGCCTCTGGTTATCATAAATTATGATATGATTTTAGTGACTTCGTGTCTTGGTAGCTGAATAGTTACGGCTGATTAAAAATGGGGGCAACCCCCTTTCAGGAGACCCATAATGAAAGACGAAGATAAGGCCAAAGGACAACTCATAAAAGAACTGCTGGAAATGCGCCAGAGGATTGCTGAACTGGAGGCATCGGAAATCGAGCGCAGGCATACTGAAGAACTTTACCAGACCTTAGCAGAAAAATCCTGGGCTGCCGTTTATGTGGTGCAGAACGGTGTATTTCAATTCATCAATCCCAATGTCGCATTCTACACCGGTCATACATCTGAGGAGCTGACCGGAAGAACGTCCATCAGTATCGTCCATCCCGAAGACAGGGAAATGGCAAGGAAGTATTCTCTGGAGATGCTCAGGGAAGAGCGTACCTCCCCCTACAAGTTCAGGATTGTCACCAAAGATGGGGGTATACAGTGGATCATGGAGACAGTTACCTCCATTTACTATAAGGGGAAACCGGCCGTCCTTGGAAACTCCATGGACATAACGGAGAGGATAATGGCAGAGGATACCCTCCGTGAGTCGGAACAACGACTGGCCGACATCATCGACTTTTTACCCGACGCCACCTTTGCCATTGATCTTGAAGGCAGGATAGTCGCCTGGAACCGGGCGATGGAGGAGATGACCGGCGTCAGGGCGAAAGACATGCTGGGCAAGGGCAACTATGAATATGCCATTCCGTTTTACGGTACCAGAAGACCCGTATTGATCGACCTTGTGTTTAAATCCGATGAAGAGATAGAGAAAAAGTATTCCTTTATCAGGAAGGAAAAGGACTGTCTGATCGTCGAGACGGACGTCCCCTTCGTAAGGGGCCGGAATTTGCATCTATGGGGCAAGGCGAGCCCCATATATGACCACAAGGGAAATGTGGTCGGCGCCATCGAATCTATCCGGGACGTCACCGAGCGCAAGCGTATAAAGGATGCTCTAAAGCAGAGTGAGGAAAAATACCGCACACTGGTTGAGTCGACACTGGACATCATCTTCACGGTAGACAGGAAAGGAGAGTTTACCTATATCAACCCAAAATTTGAAGAGGTTACGTGTTACCCTGCTTCCGATTTAGCCGGATGTCCCTTCACACATATCGTCGCCCCTGAATATGTAAAACCAACTGTCGGCTATTTCAAACATGGCATGGGAGGACAACCCGTTCCCTCTTATGAGATCGATCTTATCCGCAAGAATGGCGAAAGAATCCCCGTAGAATTTCTGGTGACCACATTGCTTGATACGAGCGGGCAGGCCGCGGGCAGATTCGGTATCGGCCGTGACATCACAGAACGCAAGCGCGCGGAAGCAGAAAAGAAAAAACTGGAGGCCAAACTCCAGCAGGCCCAGAAGATGGAATCCATAGGCACACTGGCAGGCGGCATCGCCCATGACTTTAATAACCTGCTTACGGGCATCCAGGGAAATGCCTCTCTTGCGCTTCTAAATATCGATCCCGGCCATACACATTATGAAAAGATAAAAAATATCGAACAATATGTCCAGACCGGAGCAAAGCTCACCAAACAACTGTTGGGCTTCGCCAGAGGCGGTAAATATGAAGTCAAACCGACCGACCTGAATGACTTGCTCAAGAAGAGTTCGGAGATGTTTGGCCGCACCATGAAGGAGATAAAGATTCACACCAACTATCAGAAAGACGTCTGGACGGTAGAGGTGGATCAGGGACAGACTGAGCAGGTGCTTTTGAATCTTTACGTCAATGCAGGCCATGCCATGCCCAGAGGCGGCGAGCTATATCTCGAAACGGAAAATGTCACCCTTGATGAAAACTATGTGAAGCCGTCCAGTGCGAAACCGGGCGAATATGTAAAGATATCCGTTACCGATACCGGAGTGGGAATGGATGAGGCGACAAAGCGAAAGATATTCGATCCGTTCTTTACCACCAAAGAGATGGACAGAGGCACAGGACTGGGGCTGGCCTCCGCTTACGGCATCATAAAGAATCATGGCGGCATCATCAATGTTTACAGTGAAAGGGGTGTGGGAACCACATTCAATATCTATCTGCCGGCATCAACGGCAGGGATCAGGGATCGGGGGTCAGGGACCGGCGAAGGACAGATTTTGAGGGGACATGAGACAGTTCTTTTTGTGGATGATGAGGAGATGATTACCGATGTCGGAACGGAGATGTTGAAAACATTGGGTTACGAGGTCTTAATAGCCGGAAGCGGTAGAAAAGCAATAGAGGTCTACGGGAAGAACCGTGACAGGATTGACATAGTCATCCTGGATATGATCATGCCGGAAATGGGTGGAGGAAAGACCTACGATCTCCTCAAGGGGATCAATCCCGACATAAAAGTCTTGCTTTCCAGCGGATACAGCATAAACGGACAGGCCACCGAGATACTGGAGCGGGGCTGTGACGGCTTTATCCAGAAACCCTTCGACCTGAAAAACCTGTCTCAGAAAATAAGAAAGATTCTGGACAAAAAATAGGCAAGGCGGTGGCATGTAAAATGCCACTCTACATTCCGGTTACAGAATTGCAGGATCGGGTTTTATACCCGACCAAATACTTCCGATTTCCGCTTTACGCTTTACGCTTTACGAATTTCTTGAGTTCTACAAATCAACCTTGATAAAATCCCGCTTGCGACGCATCTGGGCACGACCTATAATAATACCCAGAAGGCATCCCAGGAGCAAGACACCGGCTCCGCTGGCAAACCAGAAGCTGTCCTTCTGCCTTCTGAGCCACTTATTTTCCTTCGAAAGGCCGTCTACCCGGGCTTCGAGGCTCTCATTTCTGATCTCCAGTTTATCTTTCAGTTCCTTTACCTTAATATACTC
>JADFWA010000408.1 GCA_015222855.1 Pseudomonadota bacterium
GATTGATATCCTGCTGAAGAATGAAGAGGGTCTGGATATCCAACCTTTTGAGGAGGATGATGAAGGCGGTGACTGAGGCTGACATCCCTTTTTATATGAAAGTCCTTCCTTTGTCATACCCGCGTAGGCGGGTATCAATTTGATTTTAAACTGGATTCCTGCCTCCACGGGTATGACAGATTACAACTACAACTCCTCCCCCTTGATGGGGGAGGCTGGGTGGGGGTGAAAAACGATACATTTATCCCAAATTCAGGCTTTTTCTCCCCCTAACCCTCTCCCCCCCAGAGGGAGAGGGAATCACGCTTTCATACTTCGTTGTAGCCGCAGGCTATATGGGTCTATCGGAATCGCAGGTTGGGTTGTCGAATATCCGCCTCTGGCGTGAGGAATGAAACCCAACAACGCCAAAAACCATATCGAAGAAATAGGGGAAGTGTCCCATAATGTAAATGGTACATTCCCCAGGATCGCCTGGTCTCGGAACTTAGACTCAGGGGCATCAACAATGCCCAGGATGCAACTGTTTACCTCAATCAAACCTTTATACCAGGTTTCCTTATCTGAATATGCCCCGGGGTTTCGCCATTTTTCTTAGATAAAGAAACATTTTGATTCTACCTCCTTACAACAAGTACGGGATTCTTTGCTTTTCTTACCACCTTTTCCGAAACAGAACCGAGAAGCATTTCCCGAATGTTACTCTTTCCATGAGATCCGATAACGATAAGGGAGGCACCTTCTTCCTCTTCTGCCTTCAATATTGCGCTAAAAGGAATTTCCTCCTCAACTCTTACCTTGACCTTAAATCCACTCTCTTTCAATTCATCTTCCAGGGAACTCAATTGTTGCTTTGTCTTTTCTTTCCAGTCCCCTTTGCTTTCCATGAAATCTCTGCCAGCATACGTTTTCACAGCATCAAGGTGTCTCTTGTCAATGACATGCAGGAGGACAACCTCTTCAGCGCCAGCGCTTTTTAACTGCTTCACAAACGCAAAAGCTTTCATTGCAACGTCTGAAAAATCTGTGGGATGCAATACTTTCTTAAACATTTTCATACCCTCCTTTCTAATGTTATCCGTTTCATACTGGATGGAGGTTGTCAAGTTTTTAGTTGAAATTTTTATGGTTCCCATTTCATCATCTCTCATATGTTCCTAAGCTGCAGTTCGTAACTTTACCTGATCATCCAGTTCTACTTCAATATGCGTGATCAGTTCTGAAATGGCATCATACCCTTTGACCCTCCGGAACCCCTTTTCGCAGTGAAGAAGCACAGCAGCAAGCCACCGTTGAGACATGGCACTGTTACGATTCCGTTTAATATTCCTTTCACAATCCCGTACAGCAGAAAACATGCTCTCTATGGGGTTGGTGGAGTGAACAATGGGACGAATTGTGCCGCTTTCGAAAAATCCGGCGCCTGAGAAAGCAGAGCGAACAGCAAAAGCGTTAAACGAGTATCTGACTTACTGCCACAGGGTGCTGACAAGACTTGAAGACAAACCGGAAGGCGGTACAGGAAATCGACTGTCTGCCAACTTCCTGGCAACACAGCGTTGCGGCCGCCGGATTATTCAAGAGCCTTTTATTCAGCGCTGGGGACTTGCCGGAATGCTTATCGCTTCGGTATCGGTGTACGCCGGTCTGGCCCATGAATTGGGTCTGACGTTTGTCCATGCAAAAGACAGCCGTAACCCCGGTGAAGATCTAAGAGAACGGATACATATGGCCCTTACCGATACATCCCATGATTTTATTCACGTCCACACAAAAGTGCCGGATGAAGCAGCACATTCAGGAGATCCCAAAAAGAAGGAAGCCGCCATCGCTTCCCTGGTTTCCACTGCCTTGACCAGTTCATCAAGGCCGCGGAGTTAATGACGGAATTCCC
>JADFWA010000409.1 GCA_015222855.1 Pseudomonadota bacterium
AAACATCCACAAATAAAAAGTCCCGACGACAGCCATATGCCTCCAGGTCTAATTCCAGACCCGTCTCGTAGAAGAGATAAAACACAAAAAGAGATTAAAGAAGGCATAAACAATGAACCTCTCCCCTTTCAGAGATTTAAAAGGGTTCAGGCCAAAAAGTGGGAACAAAAAAATAACGAGGTCAGGACTTTCCTTAAAGAGCAGTATGGAGGAAAATGTCAGATTTGCGGCTATACCTTTGACAAAAGGGATGGAGAACCGTATTTTGAAGGCGTTTATCTGGTCTCCAGGACAAAGGCTGCGCGGATTGACCGCCCTGGCAATGTCCTTTGCCTGTGTGCCAATTGTTGTGCCATGTTTGAACACGGCGAGGTGGAAGCGGATGGTATCTCGGAACAGATAAACAATTTCAAATGCATCATTGAAGGCGGAAACGGCAATCCGACTGTTAAACTCAAGTTATGCAAAAAAGATGTGGAATTGAAATTCTCAGAAAGACATATACTTGACCTGCAGGAAATATTAAAAACGGATATGAAGGATAATGGTGGATAAAGATAGATTGCTCAGCCCTTAGGGTATAAAAGGAGGGTGAAATGGATTCGGATATGTTAAAAAAAGTATTTTTGTCAATTTTGTTTGTTTCGCTGCTCTGCGTAACGTCAATAGAAGCAAAAACCTTTAAGGTCGTTAACTATAATGTAGAAAACCTTTTTGATCTTACCAGGGATGGAACGGAATACACTGAATATATTCCGAACACCGGCTATGGTTGGACTAAGAATATTGCAGACATCAAATACACCAATATTGCCAGGGTGATAAAGGACGTGGGAGCCGATGTTGTCGTTCTGGAGGAGGTCGAGTCAAGAAAGGCCCTCATCTTTTTACGGAACAGACTGAGAGATTTAAATATGGATTACCCCTACCTTGAAATTGCCGACTCCAAGGCAACGCCGGTGAAGTGCGCTGTTCTCTCCAGATTTTCAATTGTTGGGAAAGAGGAAATACGAGTCGATAACGAAGAGGCGAGAAATATTCTCAAAATAACCCTTGATATTGATGAAAATCGTTTTATCCTGTTTATCAATCACTGGAAATCGAAACGGGGGCCTGAAAGTATAAGAATGGCTTACGCAAAAAGGCTTAAGAAAGAGATTGACAAACTAAAAGAGAATACCGACTTTATCCTGATAGGCGATTTTAATTCGAACTACAATGAGCACAAAACCTTCCGAAATTATAGCAGATTGAACGATACTAATGGCATTACGGGAATAAATCACGTCTTAAAAACCATAAAGGATTCCGGAATGGTCAATGAAGAGATACTGACAAAGCAGGCTGCAAGTAGCAGGTATCTTTATAATTTATGGCTTGAAATCGGCAAAAACAATCGCTGGTCTTACATTTTTTACGGGGAGAAGGAAAGTCCGGACAATATTCTCGTATCCAGAGGACTTTACGACAACAGAGGAATTTCCTATATCGATAATTCATTTAACAGGCTTACCTCACATTATCTGTTCAAGGGAAACACCATCTATCGATGGCAAAGGGCCGAAAATGGCATGGGCAGGCACTTGGGGACAGGGTATTCGGATCACCTGCCGATTTTTGCGTGCTTTTCCACTCAACCCTTCTGTTTTAAAAAGAACGCTCCCCTTTCAGATAATATGACTGCCCTGAAATCGGGAAAAGACAAATTTCCACGGGGATTGATTGACCTGAACGGCGCCACCAGAGAGGAACTTATGTCCATCAATGGAATCGGTCCCGTTCTTTCAGCGAGGATAATAGCGGGACGGCCATATAGAACCATAGATGATCTGCTCAAAGTGAAGGGGATTGGGCCAAAAAGACTTAAAAAATTTCGCCCTTATTTTAAAGCCATAACGTCTCCTACGGGAGCCAAATAGACATGAGAATACATAGAGGAATTTAAATATGCCCAAAAAAGTAAAATCGATTGTTATTGCCGGCAATGGTACAAACTGTGAAATGGAGACGGCACATGCCTGCAGGCTTGCCGGTTCCGATGAGGTAGATATCGTCCATATCAGCGAACTACTCCATGGCGAGAAACGGCTCGATGACTATCATTTTCTTAATCTCGCCGGCGGCTTCCTTGATGGGGATGATCTGGGATCGGCAAAGGTAGCTGCAAACCGGACCTTGAATGCAAAAATAACAGGAGAAAGCGAAAAACTCTACGATCAGTTCGTCAGATTTATAAATGAGGGAAAACTTATCCTGGGCGTCTGCAACGGTTTCCAGCTCATGGTAAAACTTGGTTTCCTCCCCGGTCTTGATGGAGATTACTCGAATCAAACGGCTACACTGACCTTCAACGACTCGGGGAAGTTCGAAGACAGGTGGGTCTATCTCAAAGGATTGCGAGGATTGGGGTAGCGTCTCCACATTATACAGAGACCAATTTTCTCCTC